>NZ_JAHDIG010000100.1 GCF_020630935.1 Bernardetia sp. | reverse complement strand
TGCCACACTGCTTATGCTGGATTTTTTGACTCCTCCGAAGCAACATTATACAGTTCGTTTGATGGCTTCGGCATATTTTGCACGAGTTGGAGAGCAAGTGATTTCTCAAAAAGAAGAAGATTCAGTACAGATACGTTTGAGAAATAAGTTTTTTGAGACCTTAAAAATAAAAGCTGATAACGATTCGCAGTTGTTTGTTCGTTCGAATGCAGCTCTAGCGTTGAGTTCAATCAAGACAAAGGAAAGTGAAGAGTTTTTAATCAATATTTTAAATAAAAAAGATGAAAATTATTTAGTCAAAATTTCAGCAATTCGTGCTTTAGGAAAGTTTGAACCTTCTCCAAAGATACAAAAGACCATTGGGAATTATATAAATGCTGACAATCCGAATCTTCAAACTGTAGCCTCACAAGTGTTGAAAAATATAGCTCGTCTGACAGATTCAAAACTTTATTTGGAATGGGCAGAACTAACAAGAAATTTTCGAACTCGTGCCAATCTTTTGGCTGGTGCTATCAAAACAGAAAAAAAAGAAAATTTAGCCTCTCAAAAAGCAACTATTATTTTAGACTCCTCTAAAAATGTCTATGAAAAGATGGCTATTCTTCAAGCACTTTCAGAAAATACACAAAACTTAGATTTGATTTTAGATACACTGCAAACTACACAAAATCATTTATTGAGAACATCTGCGACAGAAGCACTTATGAACTATCTTTCTCAAAAACTTTCTACCAAACAAAAAGAACAAATTAAGAAAGGGCTTGAGTTTGCAATTGGTTCGGAAGATGTAGGCGCAATGGCTCTTGCTGCCAATGGACTGATGAACGAAGAAATAAAAAAAATGTATAGTTACAATGTCAATTCTTTAGTAAAGTTGTTACAAGAAGCTAGAAAAAAATTAGAGCTTCCCAAAGAAGTAGAAACCTATCAAGAAATTAGCAGGACGATAGCTTTTTACACAGGAAAATCTGTCGAAGTTCCTCCATCTCCACCAACCCAAGAAATAGACTGGAAACTTATCAGTACATTAGATGCAAGGCATTCTATTATTCTTAAAACTAATAAAGGTGATGTGGTAGTTTCTCTTTTTACAGAAGAAGCACCAGCAACAGTGGCTAATTTTGTAACTTTATCAGGGACAAGTTTTTTCAATAAGAAAAAATTTCACAGAGTTGTTCCAAATTTTGTTGTACAGGGAGGAGACCCACGAGGTGATGGCTGGGGAAGTGTAGATTATACGATTCGTTCAGAATTTTCTACGTTCTATTATGACGATGAGGGCTATTTGGGAATGGCTTCGGCTGGAAAAGATACGGAAAGCTGTCAGTTTTTTATTACACATTCTCCTACACCACACCTAGACGGACGTTATACCATTTTTGGGAAGGTAATCAGTGGAATGGACATTGTACATCAACTAGAAGTAGGAGATTATATTGAAGTAGTGAGTTTTTAGATTTTACTTTCAACAAAAAAGCAATTACACATCCTGTAATTGCTTTTTATAAGAGTTTTATTTTTAAGATGATGATTCTAGCTTGCATAAACTCCAAGAACAAAGTAAAAATATTAGGTTCAAACCCATTTGACTATAGGCTTCAATATCTAAAAATTAGAAGATGCAAAACAGATTATTGATAGGCTATGGAATAGATGAATATGTATATTAAGTTATTTTTTATCATAAAACTTTAAGAAAATATTTATCATCAACTTTTCAAAGATGATTTTATTGTTCTAATTCTTTTTATCTTTGCCCTTTAAAATTTTGTAACACATCGGAATCTAAGCAAGAATAATAAACTTTGCTTGATTAATAAGTATAAACAAATAGTTTTCTTCACCATGACAGCTAAAGAAGTACGCCAAATCT
Organism: Bernardetia sp.; assembly: GCF_020630935.1. NCBI lineage: Bacteria > Pseudomonadati > Bacteroidota > Cytophagia > Cytophagales > Bernardetiaceae > Bernardetia > Bernardetia sp. The sequence continues at coordinate 9,072 of NZ_JAHDIG010000100.1, read as the reverse complement.
TTCTCAACTTTTTTCAAGAAAAACAGCATTTAATTGTCGATTCTGCGCCACTCGTTCCTAAAGGCGATACTACGCTTATGTTTATCAATTCTGGAATGGCACAGTTTAAAGATTTTTTCTTAGGCAATGGAAACCCTCCTTCTAAGCGAATTGCTGATACTCAAAAATGTCTGCGTGTCTCTGGAAAGCACAATGATTTGGATGATGTAGGTATTGATACCTACCACCATACATTTTTTGAGATGCTTGGAAACTGGTCGTTTGGCGATTATTTTAAAAAAGAAGCTCTTCCTTGGGCGTGGGAACTACTGACAGAAGTTTATAAGTTACCCAAAGAACGTCTGTATGTAACTGTTTTTGAAGGAGATAAGGAAGATGGTTTGGGAATGGATAAAGATTCTTTTGAGGTTTGGAAAGAAATTTTGGGTGGAGACGACCGTATTTTGTACGGAAATAAAAAAGATAATTTTTGGGAAATGGGCGATGTCGGTCCTTGTGGACCTTGCTCTGAAATTCATATTGACTTACGTACCGATGCAGAACGCCAAGAAGTAGATGGAAAAACATTAGTTAATGCAGACCATCCACAAGTTATCGAAATTTGGAACAATGTCTTTATGGAGTTTGAGCGCAAAGCAGACAAATCTCTTGTAAAACTTCCTTCGCAGCATGTAGATACAGGAATGGGTTTTGAGCGTTTGGTGCGTGCCATTGAGGGTAAGCAATCTAACTACGATACTGATGTTTTTGCTCCTCTTATCCAAACAGTTGAAGCATTGAGTGGAATCCGTTATGGAGTAGAAGAAAAAACAGACATTGCCATCCGTGTTATTGCTGACCATATTCGTGCGATTGCCTTTGTGATTGCAGACGGACAGCTTCCATCAAACAACAAACAAGGTTATGTAGTGCGTCGTATTTTGCGTCGTGCTGTGCGTTATGGTTATACGTATTTGAACCTAAAAGAACCATTTTTATTCAACTTAGTGCCTGTTTTGGCAGAACAGTTTGACGATACATTCCCAGAACTAGATGCTCAGAAAGATTTTGTAGCAAGAGTAGTAAAAGAAGAAGAAAACTCATTTTTACGCACTTTAGAAAATGGAATTAAGCGTTTTGAAGAAGTAAAAAACAGAACGTCAAATACAATGATTCAAGGAAAAGATGTCTTTGAATTATATGATACTTTTGGTTTTCCTGATGACCTTACAGAACTAATGGCAAGAGAAGCAGGAATGACTATCGATAAAAAAGGCTTTGAAAAGGCATTAAATGAGCAAAGAAAACGCTCACAACAAGATGCTGCATCTGAAAAATCAGATTGGCACGAAATCCAAGAAGACGAAAGTGTAAATGTTGATTTCTTAGGATATGATACGCTAGAAGCAAAGGCAAAAATTGTAAAGTGGAGAGAAATTAGTAAAAAAGGCAAAACATTGTATCAAATCGTGCTTGACCAAACGCCTTTTTATGCAGAAAGTGGTGGACAGGTAGGCGATAGAGGTTATATCCAAAACTTAGAAACAGAAGAGAAAATTAGCATCGTCGACACACAGAAAGAAAATGATTTGATTGTGCATATCACAAAGAAATTACCTTCTGACTTTAAGGCAAATTATAAGGCTATCGTAACCGAAAAATTAAGACGTTCGACAGAAAACAATCACTCAGCTACGCACCTTTTACATGCAGCTTTAAGGGATGTTTTGGGAACACACGTTCAGCAGAGAGGCTCACTTGTTTCAGAAGATATTTTGCGTTTCGATTTTTCTCATTTTTCTAAAATGACAGAAGAAGAAATTGAAAAAGTAGAGAATATCGTCAATCAGAAAGTTAGAGAAAATATTAAGCTACAAGAAATGCGTAACGTTCCGATAGACCAAGCGAAGGATATGGGAGCTATGGCACTTTTTGGTGAAAAGTATGGCGATTCGGTGCGTGTGGTAATGTTTGATAAAGATTATTCGGTGGAGCTCTGTGGAGGTACTCACGTTCCTGCAACGGGCAAAATAGGTTTCTTCAAGATTATTTCTGAAAGTTCGGTAGCTTCTGGAGTGCGTCGTGTAGAAGCTCTGACAGGAGAGAAAGCCTATAACTGGATTCAAGAACAAAACAAACTCGTTAAGGAAATTCGTTCGTTGGTAAAAGGAAATAAAAACCTCAAAGACGATGTAAATTCTTTGGTAGAGCAAAATGCAATTCTTCAAAAACAGATTCAAGAATTTCAAGAAAAAGAAGCTAGAAATATCAAAAAAAATCTTTTGAATGAAGTGAAAAATGAAAATGGAATAAATATCTTGATTCAAAAAATTTCTATTCCATCGTCTGATGCGCTAAAAAATCTTAGCTTCGAACTCAAAAATGAGGTAGAAAATCTTTTTGCTGTCTTGGCTGCTGATATTGAAGGCAAACCACAAATTGCTGTTACCATTTCTCAAGATTTGGTAGAAGAACGAGGCTTGAATGCTGGAAAAATTGTAAAAGAACTTGCCAAAAATATCAAAGGTGGGGGAGGTGGACAGCCTTTCTTTGCTACGGCAGGAGGAAAAGATTTGTCTGGACTAGATAAAGTAGTAGAGGCTGGTTTTGAAATTTTGTATAAGTAGATTTTGTCCTAAATTGTCAAGACACTTCAAAGTGTCAGACAATTAACTTTTAATGAAGCAACATTCTTAGCTCTGACTAGAAATGTTGCTTTTTTTATTCTATTTTTTCTGTATGAAATTATTTAGCTCATCAACATTTTTATTTATCCATTTTTCAAATTTAGAAAGTGTCAATCCCCAACTTATCATATAGAAATGTATTACATACCTTGTGCCTTCTATAACCTTCGTTTCGAACTTTGATATAATTTTTCCTTGAGTTTCTACACTAATATCATTTGGTACAGGAATAAAAATAACCATCCGTTCATAACTACCAGTTTTTGCTGGTACAATTCTTAATTCGTGTTCTATTTTTACTTCATAATTTTTGATGATAATTGCACTATCTTCATAATTAGATAATTGTTCAAGTTTCTTAAATATTTTTTTACGTCTCCACTCAACATATTTTTCCACGTAGAAAATCATAAGGAGAAAGAATAGTCCAGATATAGAGAAAAAAATTCCTAAGCCCCCTCCCCACATAGCATCTGTGTGATATGAAGAGTTATATTCCTCAAGAGACATAATCTCTTTTCCATCTTTTGAAAGAGTTACAATTTCTTTTCTGTATGGTACTTTATCTTTTTCGTCATCATAATCTACATAATGAACACTGTAATTTTGTCCTGCTTCAAATGCATCTACTTCAGATGTATATAAGTTAGAGTTTGTAATTGAACTTGTCTTATAAATATTAATAGAGTCTTTTTCAAATGTGTATTTGGTTTCTCCCCTACGTTTATTGATTTCGACTACTAACCCTTCATAGAATTTAGTTTGCTCAAGAGTAATATCTTCTTGATTAAAAATTGTATAAAATCCAAAAAATGCGATACTAAGAGACAAAAAAGCCCAAAAACCTGCAAGTATTTTCATAAAAATATAATTGGTTGTAAAATATTTCCAAAGGTAGAAAATTATATATTTTCCCTATCTTTATTCAAAGAAAGTATAGAAATTAATCAGCCGATTAAAAATAAAGAAAAATGAATAATTACCAGTTTGAGCTGACCAAAGAACAAGAAAAACTACTCCTTCCACTCTTGGAAGCCCTACAAATAGATTTTCAAAAAGTAGAAGCAAAAGAAGATAATCAAAATGGAAGTACACAAAAACTTCCTGCACCACTTCCCCAAAAGTCGGGCTATTCTTTTAAAGAGATAGAAGAATATGCAGCTTTATTTCCAAAAAACTACCAATGGAAAGTCAGCGACTTAGAAACCTATTTTCCTCAAGATTTAAAAGTGAGTGTACAAATTATCCAAAATCAATTATTTATTATGCCTTCTCCAAATTTCAATCATCAAGCTCTTTCTATGGAACTTTCATCTGCAATGCATGTTTTTTGCAAGGCTAACAAGACTGGAAAAATAGTTACTGCTCCTATTGATGTACATTTTGACGAAAATAACGTTCTCCAACCAGATATTATTTTTATTGCTGTCAGTCGTTATCATATCATAGATGAAAACAAAAAAGTAGCAGAAGAACCAGATTTGGTAGTGGAGATTTGGTCGCCTTCTAACACCAAAAAAGAACGTGAAATGAAACACAAAACCTATCAGAATGAAGGCGTAACGGAATATTGGCAGATTTTTCCTAAAAAACGAGAAGTAAAAGTAGAGGTTTTGAATGAAAATGGTAAGTACAAGCTCTTTTCAGAAGCTAAGAAAAAAGGCAAGGTACACTCTAAGGTTTTAAATGGTTTTGAGATAGAAGTACAAACACTCTTTGAAGAGGAATAGAAAAACACTAATTTGCAGTATCTTGATTTTCCAAAGGATAATTAAATCTCATTTAAACAACATGCAAACACGTTTTTTAAAACATACATTTCTCAAATCTACTTTGGGAATTGTCTTTGCTTCTTCACTCTTTTTTAGTTGTGGAGATAAAAACAGTTCTCAAAACAATTTAGAAGATACTTCAAATCAGACTATGACAGACACACTTACGCCTCCAATGGCTCAAAAAGTTCCTCAAAAATTAGAACAACACGGACAAACACGTATCGATAATTATTATTGGCTGCGTGATGATAGTCGTACCAATCCGAAAATGCTGGCTTATTTGGAAGCAGAAAACGACTATGTAACCAAATCATTGGCGCATACTGACGAGCTTCAAGAAAAAATCTATAAAGAAATACGTGGTAGAATTAAAGAAGATGATGCTTCTGTGCCTTACAAATATCAAAATTATTGGTATTACACTCGTTACGAAGAGGGTAAAGAATATCCTATTTATGCACGAAAGAAAGAATCTTTAGAAGCTGATGAAGAGGTTCTTTTAAATGGAAATGAGCGTGCTGAAGGAAACGATTTTTATTCGGCTCGTATCAGTGTCAGCACAGGTGAGAATATGCTCGCTTTTGCAGAAGATACTACTGGAAGAAGACAATATACTGTTCGTTTTAAAAACCTTGCTACTGGAGAAATTTTGGCTGAAACTATCCGAAATGTAGAGCCTTCACTGGTTTGGGCAAATGACAATAAAACACTTTTCTACGTAAAGAAAGATCCAGAAACATTGCGTTCACATCAAGTATGGAGTCATACGCTTGGAACAAATCCAGAAACTGACCAACTGATTTATGAAGAAAAAGATGAATCATATTATACATACATTGGCAAATCAAAATCCAAAAAATATGTTATGATTTATTTGAGCAGTACGCTCAATACAGAAGTTCATTTGATAGATGCTGACAAGCCAAGCTCAAAACCAACTGTGTTTTTGAAAAGAGAACCAAAGCACGAATATAGCATCGAACACAAAGACGATTATTTTTATATAGTTACCAACTGGGAGGCTCAAAATTTTCGTCTGATGAAAGTAAAAGTAGGTCAGCAGAACGACAAATCTAAATGGGAAGAAGTGATTCCACATAGAAAAGACGTTTTGTTGGAAGATATTGATATGTTTAAAGATTTTATGGTCTTGAGTGAGCGTAATGAAGGACTTTTACAGCTTCGTGTAATGAATCAAAAAGATAATTCTGAACACTACATGGAATTTGATGACCCTGCTTATATGGCTTACACGACTCAAAATGTAGAGTTTGATACAAAAACATTGCGTTTTGGCTATACTTCCCTCACAACGCCAAATTCTGTTTTTGATTATGATATGGAAAGTAAGGAGAAAGAACTCAAAAAGCAGCAAGAAGTGGTGGGAGGTTATGAGCCTTCTGATTATGTTTCAGAACGAATTTATGCCACAGCAAAAGACGGAACGAAAATTCCAATTTCTTTAGTTTATAAAAAAGGAACACAAAAAGATGGTAAAAACCCATTAGTAGTCTATGGTTATGGCTCGTATGGCGCATCTATGGATGCTTATTTTAGTGTTTCAAGGTTGAGTCTTTTGGAGCGTGGTTTTGTGTATTCTATCGTTCATATTCGTGGTGGACAGGAAATGGGCAGACAGTGGTATGAAGATGGAAAACTTCTCAAAAAGAAAAATACCTTTGAAGATTTTGTTGCTTGTACAGAATTTTTACAACAAGAAGGTTTTGGAAGTCCAGAAACAACTTTTGCCATCGGTGGAAGTGCTGGAGGACTTTTAGTAGGAGCAGTTATGAATATGCGACCAGATTTATATAAAGGAGTTTTGGCAGCCGTTCCATTTGTTGATGTAGTTACGACGATGCTAGACGAATCTATTCCACTTACTACCAACGAATTTGATGAATGGGGAAATCCTAAAAATAAAGAGTACTACGATTATATGATGAGCTATTCGCCGTATGACAATGTAGTCGCACAAAACTATCCGAATATACTTGTTACGACTGGTCTGCACGATTCGCAAGTGCAATATTGGGAGCCTGCTAAATGGGTAGCAAAACTTCGTGAACTCAAAACAGACAATAACAAACTTTATTTCAAAACTAATATGGACGCTGGACACGGTGGAGCATCTGGGCGTTTTGAGGCTATAAAAGAAACAGCTTTAGAGTATGCCTTTATGTTGGATTTGGTGGAAAAGAAAATGTAAAAAATAGTTTTTGATAATGTAAGGGCAAGGCTTGCTTTGTCCTTACTTGAATTTTGAAAATATAGAAGATGTATTTGAAGAAGCCATAGCAGCTTTTTCCCAAGTGTTTTTTAATCTTATAGGGGCGTGTCTGCGTTGGCTTTTTTTCTTTGGAAGAGTTTCTTTTAGTCGTTTGAAATACCAAAAAATAAAAAATATATTAGTTGGAATAGTATTTTGGGTAGTTTTGCTTGCTGGAGGATGGTATTGGATAATCCATCTTTGACATTATCCTTCCCATGCCCTTGTTTTGAAGTGCCAATGTTTCTGTTCCTTCTGATTGGGTTTTTCATTTTTACTAATGGTCGAATAGCCAATAAATCATTTCACTACGTTGCTCTGCCAATCTACAAAAATGTAGTATCTCATCTAATTTAGGAGAATGTTTATCAAACATTGAAGTCTTTTTAAGATAATACAGGCGATTTTCAATCTCTACTTTATCAGAGATGCTTATCCACATATCAACGTCGTTCTTTTCAGTAGGATAATTTACAACATTTATTTTATCAGATATTTCGTGATATAGAGAGTCTCCTCGTAGCCAACACCGACTTTCATTTATTATTATGTCAGTATCTAACCCTTCTTTATCCATTTTTTTATAATCTAAATCTATTTCAAATGGTAATGAATCTTCGTTTTCTTTTAGGTATTTTTTAACTTTCTCTATAACCAATGCTAAATCTTTAGGACGTACTTTCTTTCCTAAATCATCTTTAAAATCGTCATAGCGAGAGGCTTCCAGTAAAGAAGTCTCTTCTTCGGTAAGAAATGGTTGTTTATTCTCCCAAATGTATCCCCTTGTTATTTCCCACCAAAAATCACGTCCTAAAAAAGGAGCTATACTTTGTTTATCATCTTCATCACTAGCTAATCTTATATATACTTCAACTCCCATAAATCTACCAATTTAGATTACGTTATGATAACAAATTACCTATGATTTTATTTTGCTTAATCAAACCTTCAAAACTTCCTCACTCATTTCTTTATCTTTGGCAAGCTGGGCTTTTAGCTCTTCTAAGGAATTATACTTTTCTTCGGGACGTAAGTATTTTACAAACTGCAATGTGATATTTTTGTCATAAATATCTTTATCAAAATCAAAAATATTGACCTCAATCGTCTGTTTTAGATTTTTTCCTATCGTCGGACGAACGCCAATACTGAGCATTCCTCCATAATATTCATACTTGTAATAGACACGAACGGCATAAATTCCTTGTTTTGGAATGAGTTTGTGTTTGTAGTCTAGCTTTAAGTTAGCCGTTGGATAGCCTATTGTTCTGCCAATTTGTTTTCCTTTGACAACTTTTCCAGTAATTGAAAATTCGTAACCCAAAAGCTCGTTAGCCGTTTCTATATCGCCAGCAAAAAGAGCTTTTCTAATTCTGGTACTGCTGATAGCATTGTCGTCTATATCTTGTCTTGAAATTTCTTCTACCTTAAAGCCAAATCTGTCTTCGTTTTCCTTTAAATATTCAAAGCCTCCTTCTCTATTTTTCCCAAAACGGTGGTCATAACCAATTACAAATTGGCGAGTTTGTAATTTTTTCTGAATAATTCTCTTGATAAAATTTTCTGATGAAGTAGAAGCAAAACGCTTGTTGAATGGAATTATGCAAAGGTGGTCTATTCCCAAATCTTCGAATAACATTGCTTTTTCCTCTAACGTATTCAATATTTTCAAATCTTTTTGTTCTGGAAAAAGCACCAAACGTGGATGAGGATGATAGGTCAGAACAACAGTCTGAGCATTAGGAGTTTGTTTTTTTAAATCTATAAGACGTTGAATTATCTTTTGATGCCCTAAATGAACGCCATCGAATGTACCACTTGTTAGAATTGTATGTTGAAGTTCTGGAAATTCTGAAACCTTACGGTAAATTTTCATCTAAAAAAAAGTTGATGAATAGAAATATTATGAAACAAACACAAAGATAAAGTATTCATTTACCAATCAAAAGTAAGAATACAAAGTCAGCAACTAAAATGTATATTTTTTGTTAATCATAAGGTTTTATATATACTTTCAAGTCAGATTGAAATTTCGTACTTTTATAATCAATCAGAACAATACAATTAAAAATAATATAATGAAATTAGACGACGCAAAGGCAAAGTTTATTCAAGCGTGGGGCGTTTTGGGAACAAGTTGGGGAATTAGCCGAACAATGGCACAGATTCATGCCCTTTTACTTGTTTCTGCCGAACCTCTTAGCGCACAGGAAATTATAGATACGCTTTCCGTTTCACAGGGAAGTGCAAATATGAACCTTAGAGCTTTGATAGATTGGCAACTCATAGAAAAAACAATAAAAATAGGAGAGCGAAAAGAGTATTTTTCGGCTGAAAAAGATATGTGGGAAATCACAAGAAG
>NZ_JAHDIG010000099.1 GCF_020630935.1 Bernardetia sp. | reverse complement strand
TTAAGAAAAATATAGGTAATTGTTTTTGTATTATCTTTCTTTGGTTCTCCAAAAATACACTTTTTTATTGCCAAAGTTTCCAAGAAATGAATAAAAAAATAGAGCTAATGTATGTCCAAAGGATAGCGAATATGATATGAATGCTAGTTTCAAAGCGTTTTTTTCGCCATAGCTCTGAGGAATAACCAAAAAACTGAACATACAAACGTAAGAGCCAAAATATTCCTAACCCTAGACAGATTTTATTTCCTAATGTAGTCTCTACAAGTTCTGTATAGGAAGTTACACACAAAATTCCATCCAAATAGCCAAAATAATTTCTGAAAATCCAATGAATTTGGTAAGATAAAAGGCACTTTCTGCATCTATAATATCTTGAAAAATAGTTTGGACAATAAGTTCATGACGAGGTACAAGGTGCAAAACTTTAGCAAAAAATCCATTTATGAGCCATACTAATCCAATGAAGTAAGTAAAAATATTTTTTTGAGAAAACATAGAAATTTTATTTTCATTTGCTTCAAATATAATTGAAACTATTAGCTTAAACAAAAACCGTTATCAACATGGATAACGGTTTTTAGTTATGACTACTTAAAATAAGTCTTTTCCAATATCCTTACGATAATATTTTCCATCAAAATGCACTAGCTCGGCTGCATGATTTGAGGCTGCAAGAGCTTCTTGTGCTGTTTCTGCTAAAGCTGTTAGGGCAATTACTCTACCTCCATTAGTAAGGGTTTGGCTGTCATCTTCTTTTGTTCCTGCATGAAAGGCAATGATATTTTTAGGAAGGTTTCCATGTCCTTTGATGAGTTTTCCATTTTCATACGCCTCTGGATAGCCTCCCGAAACAAGCATAATCGTAGTAGCAGCTTTCTTAGAGATTTTGAGCGTATGATTTCCCAATTCTTTTTTTGCTGTGGCATCCAACAATGCTAAAAAATCAGATTCTATGCGTGGCAAAACTACTTCTGTTTCTGGGTCGCCCATTCTAACATTGTATTCTAAAACGTAAGAAGTATCGCCCACTACCATTAAGCCAATAAAAATAAAACCACAATAGTCTATATTTTCATTTTGAAGTCCTTGTAGTGTAGGCTTGATAATTTTTTCCTCTGCGCTTTTGATAAATTCTTCTGTTACAAAAGGAACTGGCGAAACTGCTCCCATTCCCCCTGTATTTAGTCCTGTGTTTCCTTCACCAATTTGCTTGTAATCTTTTGCTTCTGGGAGTAAGACATAATTTTTTCCATCTGTCAAGACAAACAAAGACACCTCAATCCCATCTAAAAATTCCTCAATAACTACTTTACTACTTGCTTCTCCAAATTTCTCATCCAAAATCATCTCATTGAGTGTTTGGAGAGCTTCCTGCTTTGAATGAGCAATTACAACACCCTTTCCTGCTGCCAGTCCGTCAGCTTTCAAAACAATAGGTGTAGCCAAATTTTCTATGTATTGCTTGGCTTTTTCAATCGTTTCTTTTGTAAAGGTTTCCGATTTTGCTGTTGGAATATTATTCTTATTCATAAAATTCTTTGCAAAATCTTTACTTCCCTCTAGCTGTGCGCCCTGCTGATTTGCGCCAATGATTTTGATGTTTTTGAGTGAATTATCATTCTTAAAGAAATCTACAATTCCCTTTACCAAAGGCTCTTCATTTCCCACTACTACCATATCAATATCACTATCCTCACAAAAAGTAGCCAGACGCTCAAAATCTGTAGGCTTAATGGCAACATTTGTCCCTACTCGTGCTGTTCCAGCATTTCCAGTAGCGATATATAGGTTGTCGCAAAGTGAACTTTGAGCAATTTTCCAAGCAAAGGCGTGTTCTCTTCCTCCAGAACCAATAATTAAGACATTCATAATATAGTAGTGTTTGTTATTGGTAAAGATACCAACAATGGCTGTAGATTTTAATTAAAAAATGATAATTACAAAACTACGAAAAATAGCCTTTCAAAAAACTACAATTTTACTCCCAAGATAGTAATATCATCACGTTGTTTGTATTTGCCTTGATGAAGGTCTAAGATTTGTTCTAATTTATTTTTTTGTTCTGCTAGAGGCAGTGTGTGGAGTTGTTGTAAATATTCTTTAAGTTTTTGAGAGCCTATTTTCTGCTGCTCTTTTCCATTTTGGTCGGCATAACCATCTGTAGTGAGGTAGATTTTATCTCCTTTGGTAAGAATAATTTTATGATCTTCAAACGCTGTAGTTGCTCTTTCTTTTTTCTTTGTAATTCCACCCACAGAAAATTTACTTCCTCTTATTTCTTCAAAATTGTCGTCTTTAAGATAATATAAAGGACGTTTTGCACCAGCAAAAAGAATCTCAAATTGTTTTCTACCCGTAGAATGGTGAATGGAATCAACTTGTTTGATGGAACAAAGTGCTAGATCCATTCCGTCTCTATTTTGGGTTTGTCTTTGGCGTAGAGCCTCTTGCAAACGCTCGTCTAATCGCTTAATGATTTGAGAAGGTTTGGTGATAAGCTCTTTCGAAACAATTTCATTCAAGATAGCAAAACCAATAAGTGAAATAAATGCTCCTGGAACGCCGTGTCCTGTACAGTCCAACACAGCAACCAAAATAATGTCTTCTTGTGTAATTGGATCTGTAGTTTCATAAATCCAATAAAAATCCCCACTGACAAAATCACGAGGACGGAAAAGCACAAAAGAATCCTCAAACTGTGTTTGGACACGCTGCTTCATAGGCAAAATAGCCTTTTGAATGGTTTTAGCATAACGAACACTATCCGTAAACTGTGTGTTGGCTGTCTTGAGTTGTTGATTTTGTTTTTCTATATAATCACGTTGCGAAATAATTTCTTCTTGCTGTTGGTGTAATTCTTCGTTTTGAACCATTATCTCTTCCTGCTTCATAGTAATTTCTTTGGTTCGTTCTTTTACTTTCTGTTCCAAGAGTCTGTTTTGGTTTTCTAATATTCTAGCATTTTCTTTTTCTAGACTTCGCATTCTATATCCTAGACCCAAAGAGAAAATAAGAATTTCTGAAATTACGCCCACTTGTGCTACCAAATATACATCCCCTAAAGAATCTCCAAAAATGGAATTTAAAATATTAGATAAAAATGCCCCTCCCATAGCACATGCCGAACCGAGTAAAAAATACCTTACAATAATATCTGACCAATAATTTTTAGCCAGATAACCAATAAAAACCAAGTTCATCAGTAAGACAATTCCGTGTGCAGCTTTAGAAATTTTATCATACACAAAACTATTTTCTAATCCATAATTGATGATAATATAAGGAATCAGCATTCCAGCTGAAAAAATAATTCCGATATAGAAAAATCGTTTCCAGAATGTATTTAAAATTTTTTTAGGAAGAAAGGTCAGAATAAAAGAGAAAAAACCAATTGCTGTAATAGCAAGTCCAAACATTCGGAAAAGGAGCGAAAAATGAGGTTTTTCAGAAGAAAAATAATCTACTAACAGCCCAGAGTTTTGTAATGTGAAGAGTGAAAAACCAAAAAGATAGATAGAGTATGCTAAATACACTTTTTCTCTACTAGAAATAAACAAAAAGAAGTTGTAGAGCAGAATAATCCACAACATTCCTTGAAAAATAAGTTGGAAATCTACAGTCTGTCGACGTTCTTTTACATAAATTTGCTTGAAGTTTTTTTCATTCAAAACTTCCAAACCAGTAGAAATAGGATCTTTTCGACTACTAACAATTTCTACATAAAAGGGCTGATGATACACAGGAATTTGAATAGCACTAATGGCAATACTCAAGTCAAGCTGTTTTTGGGAACGAGGAACAAGACTACCAGCCAAAAAAACATTGTTTTCGTAATAGGCTTTTATTGAATCTATATTTTTATTAAAGTCAATAAACTTTTTTTCTGTGTTTGTAACTGTAATTTTGAGCCAAATTCTTTCTTGATAGGTCTTTGTATTCAAAGTATCTAAAGAAATTTTCTCAAAACAATTTTCTTTTAAGTCATTGATAGAAAAAATAGTATTGTCTTGACATACTTCGACTAAAAATCCACCAGTTGTGTTTTCTGTCTTTTTTTGTGCAAGAACAAGGTTTGAAGATAAGCTATCAAGAAGTAAAAATATAAACAAAACGCTTAAAAATCGTCTTGTAAAAAAGAGTTTTGGCAAAATTAGGACAAAAGTTTGTGTATATGTGTTTTGGTGGATTTAAGATACAAATATTTTAAGAAAATACAAGCTATTAACTCGCTTAAAATTAAAGTTTTAATCCTAAAATGGTAATATCATCACGCTGTTTGACTTTGCCTTGGTGCTTATCTAAAATTTCCTCAAATTTCTTTTTTTGCTCTGCAAAAGGTAAATGATGATAGTCATTGAAGTATTTTTTTAACTGCGCAGAGCCTATTTTTCTGTTATTTTCTCCATTTTGGTCTATAAATCCATCAGAAGAGAGATAGATTTTATCATTTTTAGAAAGAATAATAGTTTGTTCTTCAAAACTATGTTTTTCGACTATTCTTTTCTTTGTCATTCCTCCTATTGAGAGTTTGCTACCTCGTATTTCGCATAATTGATTGTCTTTTATGAAGTGAATCGGACGCTTTGCACCAGCAAATTTGATTTCATAATCTGCTAATTTATAAGAATTTGTTTTTTTGATGGCACACATCGCTACATCCATTCCATCTAAGTTGTGTTTTTGCTTTTGTCTTAGTGATTCTTGGATGCGCTCGTCAAGCCTTTTGAGTATTTTTGATGGAGAGGTTATATTTTCTTTCGCTACAATTTCATTGAGAAGCGCAAAACCAATCAATGAAATAAATGCACCTGGTACTCCATGTCCAGTACAGTCCAAAACGGCAATAAGTGTAGTGTCTTCTCCAGTTTGTTGGTCTTTGGTCTCATAAATCCAATAAAAATCGCCACTGACAATATCACGAGGACGAAAAAGCACAAAAGAATCTTCAAAATGTTGTTGGAAGCGTAGCTTCATAGGCAAAATCGCCTTCTGAATGGTTTTGGCATAGCGAATGCTATCTGTAAATTGTGTGTTGGCTGTTTTGAGTTGTTTGTTTTGAGTATCTATATAATCTCGTTGAGAAATAATTTCTTCTTGTTGTTGATGTAACTCTTCATTTTGAACTAATATTTCCTCTTTTTGCTTACTTATTTCTTGGGTTCGCTCTTGTACTTTTTGCTCTAATGTTCGATTTTGTTCTTCCAAAATTCTAGCATTTTCTTTCTCTAAATTTTTCATTCTATGCCCCAACCCTAAAGAGAAAATTAGAATTTCTAAAACACCTCCTATTTCTACAATAACTCCTGCTCCCTCTATACCAAAGGCTTGCAAAGCATTGAATATAAAAGCTCCCAAAACTAAAACTAAAGATGCTAATAGGTAGTATTTCGTCATTGTATCTGACCACCTTTTAACAGCCAAGTAAATTAAAAAAGATACTAAGCTGACCATCATTAAGGCATGGATAGTTTTGGAAAGTTTTGTGTATAAATCTAAATTATTTGTCCCATACATCACTGCAATATAGACAAGGGTCATGAAGGAGACAAAAATGATATAAGCGTGAAAAAACTTTTTCCAAAAACGCCCAAAAACTTCTTTTGGTAAAAACTCTAAAGTAAAATAAGCATGACCTAAAAAAGCAGCTGCCAATCCAAAAATACGTACCAAACTAGAAAAATAAGGATAATTTGGAATAATATAATCAGAGAAAAACCCACTATTTTGAGCATTGAAAATAGAAAATCCAAAAATATATATAGAGTAAGCTACATACACTTGCTCTTTTGTAGCTGCAAAAATGAATAAATTATAGAGCAAAATTATCCACAACATGCCTTGAAAAATGGAGTGAATAATGGTGTCTTGGTGATGAATAAAGACCTTGTTTTGTTCGAATTCTCTTTCCGTCAGTATTTCCAAATCAGCATTGATAGGAAGCTGCTGACTACTTACCAGTTCTATATAAAACGACTGACCATAATTATAATCTAATGGAACTTCGATAGCACTGATTTCCATACTTGAAAGAAGTTGCTTATCAGAGCGAGCCACCAAACGTCCAGAAAGAAATGTTTTGGCTTGCTCAGTAACAGGAAAAAAAACTTTGACAGAGTCTATTTTTTTGTTGAAAACAATAAACTTTTTCTTTTTATCTATTATCTCAACTTTAAGGAGAATATGCTCTTGATATTCTGTTTGATTGAGCGTTTGGAGGGAAATAGGCTGAAAACAAGAATTATCTATATTATTTTTTAATACTGCGAAAGAAGTAGGTTTATCTGCACAGATTTCTAAAGCCACAGGGTTTGGGCTATTACTATTTTGAGCAATAGTAGTAGAGCCAACAAGTAGAATATTCAATAAAAATAAGCTACAAAAAACGCAGATAAAGCGTTTTATAGGTTCAGAAACAGGCAAAATGAAAATGTAATTTTTGTGTTTGTGGTTTTGTGATAGAAATATACAAAAAAATACAAATAAAAAAGACATATTCATCTAATAAAATAGCGAATACGTCTTTTGAATGTTATTAAAAAATAAAATTTTATTTGGTAATTTGAACTTACAAAGGCTGATAATACGGACTTATCATAAAATAAACCATAACACCTGTAATAGCGACATACGTCCAGATAGGAAAAGTCCATTTTACAATCTTCTTGTGTTTATCAATTTTGCCTGTCCAAGCAAAATAAATTGCCCATAATACCAAAGGAACGACCACAATAGAAAGTAAGATATGTGAGCCTAATAAAACGTAATAAATATTTTTGACAATACCTTCTCCTCCAAAAACAGTATGAGGAACAGAGGCATGGTAAATAACGTAGGATACCAAAAACAAAGAAGACAAAACAAAAGCTGTCATCATAAGTCCTCTATGAAGTTTGATGTTTTTACTTTTAATAGCAAAAAAACCAGCAATCAAGCAAAGAGAAGTAAGCGAATTGAAAACAGCATTGATGTGTGGCAAAATACGAGTATTAAAGCCAAAATCAATCTTAGTTTCTATACTAGGAGAAAGTAAAATAGCTACTACTAAAGGAATAGCAATAGATAAAATACGAATTACCCATTTGATAGCTGGGTTAGTGCTAGAATTATTATTTGATGGAATAGTTGTATTCATTGTAATATAGTTTTATTATTAATCCTCTAATTGAAGAACTTGTATTTCATGAATGAGTTTATCTACTTCGTCTAGTCTTGTGCCGTTGTAATATCCTCTAATTTGCCCTTTTCTATCCACCAAAACAAAGCGTTCGGAATGGTCTATATTGACATAGGAATCTTTCTTTTGAGCAGGAAGAAAATAACTACATTTTGCTTGTTCAAAAATTTCTTCTTCTGTTCCTGTAAGGAAATACCATTTTGAATTATCTGCATCATAGCTTTCAGCATATTCTTTCAAAATTTCTGGAGTATCGTAGGTGGGGTCAATGCTATATGAAACGATTTTTATGTCTTTATCATCTTTGAAGGCTTCTTGTACACGTATCATTTGCGATGCCATTTTCGGACAAATATTTTGCGTACAGCGTGTCAAAATAAAATTAGCTACATAAATATTTCCTCTCAAATCTTTTTGAGTAATTTCTTTTCCTAACTGATTTGTAAGGTCAAAAGGCGTAGTTCGGTGTGTAGAATCTATAAAGTTAGGAGTACAACCCTTATATTCAACAAAAGAAGGGTCAAAATCTTCCATACGCATATCATACATAATTGGAAGTTTTTTATGCTTGGTTTCGCCTGTCATGAGAAAGAATATAAATACGGCAGGCAAGACTAAAATAATGAGTAGAATAGCTAAACTTTTATAATTTTTCTTGTTTGGAGATGTTTCTGACATAATGATTTTCGTATTCCAGTCTTTTAGACTGGTTGATAAAGTAAAAAACTATTTCAATCGTTGTGTCAGACTAGAAGTCTGACCTACAAGTAATATATTGCAAAACAAAAATGTTTCTTATAGTTCTACCAAAAGTAGAGGCTACAAGAAACATTTAGAAAATAGTATTGAACAGGCTTCAAATTACATTACCAATTCTGGAAAACGGATTCCAAAAATAGTAGTCCCTTCAATAAGCATTGCCAAAATCAGCCAACAAACAAAAACTACAGGAGCTATAATAGCAAAGATAAGATATTTTTGTTCGTGCTTGAGGTGCATAAATTCAGCAACAATATAACCAGCCTTTACAAGCGTAAGCAATATAAAGACTACATTTCTATAAATACTTGGTGCGATAGTAAAAGCAATTACGTATTCAATTGCCGTAACGACAGCTAAAATACCTGCTACCATCCAAATTTTCTTGATATTCTTAGCTCGTTGTTCCTTTGGGCTAAGAGATGAATCTACGTGAGCCATAATTTTATAGTTGTATGTAAATGATTGTATGGAAAAGCAGACTAGATGTAAGCCTGCTTTTCATTAATATTTTTTATACGAGATAGAAGAAGGTAAATACAAATACCCAAACTAAATCTACAAAGTGCCAGTAAAGACCTACTTTTTCTACCATTTCGTAGTGTCCTCTACGACGATACACTCCCATTACTACATTATAAAAAACGAGGATATTGAGAAGTACACCAATAAATACGTGGCAACCGTGGAAACCAGTAATAAAGAAGAAGAAGTCTGCAAAAAGTGGTGGTCCATATTGATTGATTGTTAGATTTGCACCAAATCCAGTAGTAGCAGCTACTTCGTCCATACTTGTAATAAACATTTCTGTTCCGTGGATAAAGTGAGACCATTCCCAAGCCTGACAGCTAAGAAACGCTATACCTCCCAAGATTGTCCAAAGCATCCATTTTTCTACTTCTGCTTGGCGTTCGTCTTCATTGAGAGCGTTACTGTGTCCTGCCTCAACAGCCAAAACCATCGTAACACTACTCATGATGAGGATAAATGTCATAATACCTACAAAAACCAATGGCAAGTCTGCACCGTGGAAGAAAGGCATTGAATTAAAGACTTTTTCTGGAATTGGCCAGTAGCTTTGTGAGAATACAAATTCGTCTGGACTTTTACCAAATGATGGGAAAGCAAAACGAGCTACTCCATACGAAATAAGAAAAGCTCCAAAAGTAAAAACATCGGAAAGAAGGAAAAACCACATCATGAGCTTTCCATAACTTGCCTTTAATGGTTCGTTTCCACCATCCCACATGCTGCGTACTGGCGCATTCATTTGAGGTTGAGTAGATTCTGCAATAACTTCTGCTGCCATTGTATAAGTTGTATATAGATTTTTGTAATAAGATTTTTTAATGAAATTAAAGCAAGACCTATTTTGCTTTGAAGCAATTAGGTTTGTCTTTGATTCAGTTTATTGTGTAAAATTAGTTAGAAAACTGCAAAATTCCTTATGTTAAAGCATTAAAATATAGATTTTTTTATGATAGATAAACAGAAAAATGTCTAAATTGTTGAAATTCAGTTTGTTTTGATTCATATTAGTCCCCATTTCAATTCAAAATTTTTCTCTTACAAAATATGCCTACTTCGAATTTAAAGAAAGTTTATGCGAAAAATATCACTCTTATTCGCTTTTTATTTAGCCTTTTGGTAAATGCGTTTACCTTTTTGGGAATTATTGTTTGGAAATGGAGTTTTTTTACTGTCATTTATTTGTATTGGGCAGAAGAAGTTATTAGAATTATTTTCAAGCTCATAGAAAACAAAGTTGCACATCAAAAAAACAAAAAAATCCCTCCTAAAGAAAGAACTATCTCTAATGAACAGCTACGTTATGAATACAAATCCACTAAAGTGATGCTCTTTCCCATGGCAATTTATTTTGTCTTTATCATCGTGATTGTCGGAATAATTGCTTCGCCAAATAGTGATGCCACCATAGATAATTTGAGGACTGTATTTTTCAAAAATATGGAGTTCAATCTCAATTTACTTTTGGCATTAATTAGTGAAATAGTTATTCTATTTTATCTATTCAATAAAAATGTGAAAAATAAATTTGAAAAACAAAGTGATAGCTTGGATTCTACAAGTCAATTAGATGCAGAAAAAGAATTTTTAAGAAAGCAAAGAGAAGAAGATGTGAAAAGCTATGCTCATCAGCACCAAGAAAAATACAACAATGGGAAAATCAACACTCAAAATCTACAGTTTTCTACACAAATGATAGTTTTGCATTTGTCTATTATCTTGGGAACATTTTTCTACTTTGCAGCCAATACAGACAAGTTGCCTATTCAAATCAATTTGGGAGTAGTAGGGCAGTTTGCTTTTGTAATTGTGTTTGCTGCCGTACAGACCATTGCTGAAGTACTGGTTTTTTTAAAGAAGGGAAAAGAAGCGTAAAAAACAAAAGCAGAGTAAATATACCCTGCTTTTTTATTATAAATAACCTTTTACAACATTTTTACTTATCCTTTAGAGTTTTTTTGTGAGTATGTTTTATATTCTTTCTCAGCCAGCTGAATCATCTCATCAAACATAGCAGACTTTTTATCTAAATTAGCTAGCTCTTTTTGTAAAAGCTGATTTTGTTTCTTTAATACATTTATTTCTATTTCTTGTTCTAGGAGACGTCTTTCTATATTTGTCATAACTGTTGCTTTTAAATATGAATAAATGGGAGTAATAATGGCTTTCTCTATGATTGATAATATAAAGGTAATTCCATGTTTTTATTCAAAAAAGGTCTCTTTAGTATCCGTATAAAAGCAAAAATAAACTGTTGGAAACAAAACAGTATTCGTATTTATCTTTTATTATTCGTTAGACATGTCTATTATAGGCAGTTTTAGAGAGACAGTAGTTCCCTTTGCGTGTTCTGAAAAAATTTGATAGTCTGTTGGTGTTTTGTATTTTTTAGATAATATCTCTAAACGCTCTTTGGCAATTTCTCCAGAGAGAGATTTATGTTTTTTATTTGAGTTATCATGTATGCCCACACCATTATCAATAATATCAATTTGTAGTTGACCTGTAGAGGTGAGTTCTGTTATTTTTATTTCAATATGCCATTCGCTCTCACCATCAAAACCGTGCAG
>NZ_JAHDIG010000098.1 GCF_020630935.1 Bernardetia sp. | reverse complement strand
TTTTGGGAAACCAATTTATTTGGTATAGCAAAGTTTAAAGGAAGCCCGTCAATGAAACACATAAACGTTGACAAAAATTTGAACCATTCTATAACTCAAACCCACTTTGGAACTTGGCTTCAACTTTGGTTTGAAACTATCGACCAACTCTTTGAAGGAGAACTAGCCTTAAAAGCAAAACAATCAGCTCGTAAAATGTCCACAGGACAATTTTTAACTATATGGAATAATAGACCTGAAAATAAAAAGCCAGCAGATAACAATGTATATAAAAAATAGGCGAAATAGCAATAAAATCAAGGCTTTTGGCTCGTATCAAACTTTGTGCTTAACCGAAAGATTCAGGCTTCGAAATCGCCTACTTTTCATATACTAACCGTTAGCAGCAGTAAAAAATATTATGAACGAAACAAATTTAACGTTTTACATTGATGGGACTGAGGTAATAATCAAACCTGAAAAAGTATTTATGGAACAAGTTTATATTCCTATATACAAACCTGTAAACCAAATAATTACTGGGTATGTCATTTTTTTGGATAAAGAGGATTTTGTAAATGACATACAAAGTTTATTACCAAAAGTGATTGATGAAGATTATTTTAATAAAATAATGAGAAATCTTGATACTTTGATTAAAAACCACATTACCCAATTCGGCCGATTACTTAAATCAGACATGGAACTTTATGTTGGAGAAGCTCTTTTAGTAATGTGTGGAATGGCAGAAGTACTAAATCAAGAAGTACCTAGTGAAAGTGAGAAGCCATCACTATTCGACGCTATATGCCAAAAATTTTTACCTCATTGTTCATAGCTTCCCTAGCCCCAGTTGAACGTAAAATAAAAAAATAAAAAGTTGAGCGTTGTCTTTAGCGAAGCGATGACTACGACCTATCAGTTAGGCAAATCTTAGATTTGCAAAAATAACTTTTGTATTGAAAGTAGCCTTAGAAGTTTTTTAGTGACATTCTAAGGCTGTTTTTTTTAAACTAATCAAAAACAATTTCGTTCTTTGAATACCTCAAATACATAAAATTCAATAAAAATGAAACACAAAGAATTTGTAAAAGAATATGCACAAAAAATGAATTGTGATGAAGAAACAGCAAAGGAACAAATTACTACTTTTACTGACATCATTTTAGAATCAATGAAAAAAAATGAATCTGTAACTATTGAGCATTTTGGTAGATTTTATATACGAGAGCGAACTAACTCAAAAATTTTTAAGTTTTTACCTGCTAATAAATTTAAAGCAATTTTGGGTTGGGCAAACGACTACAAAGGGAAAATATAAGAAACTACATCTATTGTAGTCAGTAAAAATCTAAAGGCTCGTTTCCAAACGTGGGTTTTGTATTGAAAACAGCCTTAGAAGTTAAAAAAAAGCTATTTTAAGTCTATTTTTTTTGTATCTTCACTCAAGTCGCTATGTATCAAAAACTAATTCAACAAGTATGAAATACCTATTTGCTATTGTATCCGTTATTTGTTTTTCTACTTTTTCTGCGAAAGCACAAATCCTACAAGATTCTGTGGACGTGAAGCAAGTAGCTTTAGATTATATAGAATTTCAACATAACTTAAAGCTAGAACAATTTGAAAGAGCTGCTCATCCACGAATGGTAAAGAGAACTTTTTGGAAAGATAAAAAAACAGGGAAAGATTATTTGAGAGAAACATTTACTGATGCTATGATACTACTAGCTGAAACCTACAACGAAGAAGGAGACAAGTTTCCCAAAAATCCAAAAAAAGAAGTAATCATACTAGATATGACAGATAAAACAGCATCTCTCAAACTGATAGCTGATGACTGGATAGACTATATGCATATAGTAAAACTAAATGGAAAATGGCAACTTGTGAACGTTTTGTGGCAATTCAAAGATTCTGAAAAGCATTGAGCTTACTAACCTTTTGTCTTAATTTAGTTACCAAATCTCTCCACTTGAGCGTAGAATAAAAAATGGCTTTCGCTCGTTTTCAAACGAGTGAGGGCTATGTATTCGGCTTCTAGCCGTGGTTGAAAGTAACTCTATTTACTCATTTTCTTACGTAAAACTGAGATAAGTTATAGAATCATATTTTTTACTTTTTGAATATAATAAATAAAACAAAAAAGCAGTTTTCAAATTTTGAAAACTGCTTTTTGCATTTTTAGAATAAAAAATATAATTCTAAATATAAAACTTGGGCGAACAGTGGGGTTCGAACCCACGACCCTCGGTACCACAAACCGATACTCTAACCAGCTGAGCTATGATCGCCATATTAAAATTACAGATTTTGAAGTGATTTTTAATTACTTCGTTCCGTAATTATGAATGCAAAGGTAATAGCTTTATTTGAAGTTTGCAAGAGATTGAATTAACTTTTTTATATTTTTTGTGTAAAATTTTTCTCTCAAACCTCAGTCAAATGGAGATTTATACCTCGCACTTTCAATAACTCTTTCATTATCAATACATAAGTAAAAATGATAGATTATTTTTGCATTCTATACACCCAACCTATTTTTTTTCAAAAAAGTTCACTAGCTATCTTTTTTTCCTAAAAAGAACGTTTTTTTTCTTTTTGAGACAAAAAATGAGTAAGTTTAGTTTGTAGAATGCTTTTTAGATGAGGCTCTAAAATTTTACTAAGAATCATCTTTTATGTAGTGTTCACTCAAAACTATCCTTTCGCTTTACGCACTACCAAAAAAACACATTGCACATTCATCATGGCAAATCCTAATTATAAAGATATTTTTATTTCCTATGGACGGGCAGAAAGCAAGCATTTTGCCTCCCAACTCTACGAATTACTAACTCAAAAGGGATATAAAGTTTGGTTTGATCAAAATGATATTCCGTTAGCTGTAGATTTTCAAGACCAAATAGACGAAGGTATTGAAAAAGCTGATAATTTTATCTTTGTAATAGCTCCTCACTCTATTCGCTCGCCGTATTGTAGAAAAGAAATTGAACTAGCTACCAAATATAGCAAACGAATTATTCCTATTTTGCATATTGAGCCTTCTAGAGAGATGATAGAGAAGTTTATGCATCCTTCTGTTAGTAAAAGAAATTGGCTCTATATGAGACAACAAATAGAAGAAGGAAAAGGACAACATGAGTGGACAGATATAGATGATAGGGAAAATGGACAAGAAGGCTTATTTTCTATATTAGAAAGCCATAGAGATTATGTACGACGCCATACAGAACTTCTACATAGTGCCTTAGAGTGGGAAAAACAATATCGTAACACTCGTTATTTGCCTTTTGGAGACCGACAAACAGAATCTGAGCAATGGTTACTTACTGAATTTAAAAGCGAACAACCCCCTTGCTTACCTTCTTCTATACATTGCGAATTTATATCAGAAGCTCGTAAAAACTCTGAAAACAGAATGACAGATGTCTTTGTCTCTTATGCTGAAGAAGACGAAGAAATCAGAAACCGAGTATTGCGTTCCTTAGCTCAATATTTGATTACGACTTGGACACATGAAATGGATATTCAAGCAGGAGAAGACTTTGATAAAGAAGTAGAAAAAGGAATAGAACAGGCTGATAATTTTATTTTCTTTATCACACATGAATCCATCAAATCTGAATACTGCGAAAAAGAACTTGCACATGCTGTTAAATACAATAAGCGAATTATTCCACTACGAATGGATGATATACCCGTTCATGATTTTCCACCAGAAATACGCAATTTGCAGTTTATAGATTTTACAGATAATAATTATGACTTTATTCCTCGTTCGAAAAATGAAAAAACAGATTATGAAAAAGATATAGACGAAATTCTCAATCAGATTAATACTGACCGTGATTATTATCATAAACACAAAGTTATTCTGAATAAGGCTATTCGTTGGAAGGAACAAAACCATAACTCTAGTATTTTGCTTAGAGGACACAACCTTGATGAAGCAAAAATTTGGTTAAAAATTGGATTACAGAGAAATACTCATCTGCCTACTAGGTTACACGAGGAATTTATCAGAGAAAGCGAGGCTAAAAGTGGACAACTTAGCACAGAGGTTTTTATCTCTTATTCAAGAGCAGATGGCGATTTTGCAAGAAAGCTAAATGATGAATTACAAGAAAATGGTAAAACGACGTGGTTCGACCAAGAAAGCATTGCTTCAGGTACAGATTTTCAACAAGAAATTTATAATGGAATTGAAGCCTGTGAAAATTTTCTTTTCATAATTTCTCCAGATTCTGTCAAATCTCCTTATTGTGATGATGAAGTTAAGTTTGCTACCAAACTAGGAAAAAGAATCATTACACTACTGTACAGAGCCACCGAGACGTTTGAAATTCCGATGGAACTCTCCAACATACAGTGGATAAATTTTATTCCTAACCAAGCTAATTTCCACGATTCGTTTGCCGAACTTATCAGAACACTAGACACAGACAGAGAACACGTAAAAGCACACAACCACTGGTATCAAGAAGCTCTGCAATGGCAAAAACAAGATAAAAACAGCGATTTTTTACTTGTAGGAACAGAATATCTTTTAGCACAATCTTGGTACGAAGAAGCTATTCTCAAAAAGAAAATTCCTGCTCCCAACGCATTGCAAGCTCAGTACTTAGAAGAAAGTGAAAAAGCCATTGAAGCAAAAAAGAATGAGCAAAAGCAGTTGGAGGAACAGTTATTAAAACTGGAGAAAGATAGAAATGCAGAAGCAAAAAAACGCATTGAACGCCAGAAATTATTACTCATTATATCATCTTTTACACTTTTGATTTCTTTAATTGTGGGAGTGTATGCTTTTATTGAAAAAGAAAAGGCAGAAAAAAGTGAAAGAGATGCAGTAGAAGCAAAAAAAGATGCTGATAAACAAAGAGAAGAAGCTGAAACAAATAAGTTGGAAGCTGAACAGATAAGTAAAATGTTAGAAGAACAAAATACAAAGTATCAAAAAGCTTTAGCTCAAATAGACTCTGCCCTACAAAAAGAAAATGCTGCTACAAGACAAAAAGAAGAAATACAATCTATTCTCAAGACAAAGGAAAATAAGTTCAAACAAGAGGGTTTTGTCAAACAGAGAAATTTTGTAGAAGACAAAATGAGAATACGTGAGGAGATATTACGAACAAAAAAATCATTACTTAGCTATGCTCGTCAATTAGAAAGCTTAGGAGTAGTGCGTACCTCTGTCAGACAAGCTATGGAAAAGCAGATTGAAGAAGACATACAAGAGTTACTCAAATCATTATAAATCAGAAATTTAGAATATTTTTTAAAAAAGTACTGAACATCAATAGATATTTGCTGTTCAGTGAGTTACAAAGTACCGTTCGTTGGTGTTTTAGCAAAGCGACACCAACAACTTTTTATCTTCATGTCCAGTACTCTAATTTTTTTAATTTTCATCATACTAATTAAAATTTTATGGCTTCTTCAAGCTCAAGTTTAAATACAGACAAACATACGATTGATTTAATTTTTCTAAGAAAAGAGGTAAGCCAGCTGGCAGAGCAAGTAGCTAGTTTTATTTCTAAGGAAGCTCAAGACTTCAATAAAGACGATATTGAGGTCAAGAGTTTTAATAGTTTGGTTTCGTATGTGGACAAGGAAGCCGAAAAAAAGATAGTCGCAAGACTTAGAGAACTATTGCCTCAAGCAGGAATTATTGCAGAAGAAGGTACAGGAACACCAAAAGAAGAGGGTTTTAACTGGATTATTGACCCATTAGATGGAACAACAAATTTTGTTCATGGCATTCCTGTTTATTCTATCAGTATTGCACTTTCTCACACAGAAAAGATGGAAGAGGAAGAAAGCACACAAACAGAACTCTTGTTAGGAATAGTCTATGAAGTAAATAGAAAAGAGTGTTTTGCTGCACACAAAAATGGTGGAGCAACGCTAAACGGCAAAAAAATAAAAGTTTCTGGAGAAAAAGAACTAGGAAAATCATTACTCGCCACAGGGTTTCCTTATGAAGATTTTGAACGCATAGAAGACTATCTTTCTATGATGGAAACCATGATGAAAGCAGCTCATGGACTTCGCAGACTTGGCTCAGCTGCTGTGGACTTATCTTTTGTTGCTGCTGGACGTTTTGAAGGTTATTTTGAATATAATCTAAATGCTTGGGATGTGGCAGCAGGCGCACTAATAGTAACAGAAGCAGGTGGAATTGTAAGTGATTTTGAGGGAAATCAGATTGTAGAGAACTATATTTTTGGAAAGCAAATTATTGCAGCCACAGATATTCACTCACAAATTTTAGAACTGGTAAAAAAGGTATTTTTAAATAAGTAAAAGTGGTGTTAGTATTACTTTAGAGAAGATATATAAATAAGTCCTTTATCTACATACAGAGGGTCATACGTCTTAGCTTTCCAAAAAAGAGGATGTTCTTTTCCTGTGTTGTGTATATGAAATGCATTTTTATAATCACCTTCTTCTAAATACTTTCCATAGGTGGCAATACACCATTGAATAGCTATTTGCAAGCCTTTTTCACCATTCAAATCATCAATAGTAAGTCCTTCTCTGACCACGTGATACCCCATAATTTGTAATGGACCCCAAGAAGTGGCAAGCATAGTAAGTTCTTTTTCTGAATAACGTTTCAAATCTTTTTGAGTAAGGTTAGCATATTTTTTTCGTTTGCCTTCTCTTACAGCTTTTAGATTTTTAAAAACATTAGGCTCATAACGACTTTGAGCAGGTTTTTTTGCCGAACACTCCAATAAAACCAATGCCTTAAAATACTCTGATGGGGCTTCCAGTTCTTCGCAAATTTCATCTATTTCTGCTCCATAATTTTGCTCTACTTTCATTACAGCATTCATTTTAGTACGCTCTGAAAATATTGGCTTTAGCATACTGTATGAACAAGAACGATAATTCCAAACAATATGAATAAGAATAATAGCAACAAATATTTTAAGAAATAGGCGCATAAAAAATAGAGTGATATAGATTTAAGATTTTTGCAAAGTTATTCTTTGACAAAATATTGTTTCGTTTCTTCATAGCATTTTACAAACCCAACGCTATGGAGAAACGAACGTTAATAAATTAACCTTGATTAGAGTACTGGACATGAGATAAAAAGTTGTTGGTGTCGCCAGTGTTTTTTCCCTGTTCTGTGGCTCACAGAACAGCAAATATCTATGGATGTCCAGTACTCTAAACCTTGATAACATTTATTATTTAGTGATAATTGATTTATAAAATTACTATTTTTCTTAGCAAGAAACAATACATTATGAAGTTATAAAAAATTATCTAAGTTTGTAAAAAACAAATAACCTTGAATGCTATAAAAACAATATTAGATTTTTTAAAACCTCCTATTTCTATAAAAAAATGGGTAGGAATATCTTTTTTGCTGCTTATCTTTTGGTTGATAGTCTTCACTTGTTTTTATGCACCCACACTTGTTAGAACTTTTTTTTTAAAGGATTTTTATTTAGATAAGCTAGATTTTGAACAGGTCTCTATTTATGTCAATCCTCAAATGAGTACTAAGCAACGCAAAGAAATTATTTTGCTTTATCAAAAATCAAGATTACGTATAGATTCTCTTTTTGGAAGCACAGAAAGCAAACCTACTATTTTGGTAGGAACAACCGATGAAGTAATGCAACGCTTTGGCTATCCAAATATTGAAAAAGAAACCAAAACGGGAATGACACATCTCACTCCTTTTGGAGCTTATATTGTCCTTTCTTCTGAAGGAACAAATGTAGATGTTTTAAGCCACGAACTTTCTCACGCCGAGCTTATGAAACGATTGGGTTGGAAGACTAGAAGACAAAAAATACCTATTTGGTTTGATGAAGGATTAGCAATGCTAGTGGATAGACGCTTTGAATATTGGAGTGCTTTAAAAGAAGACTGGAAAAAACTACTTAATTCAGAAAATACAGATTCTGTTTTCATTTCTCAATACTCAACAATTCCTTTTGAGAGTGAGGAAATATTTGCTTTGGAAAATCTTCAAACCACAGAGGAGTTTTTTACAGAAAATGCACAACTACACTATTTTTTGGCTCAACAAGAGGTTTCTCGTTGGTATAAAGCAAATGGAAAAAAGGGATTAATACAATTGATTGAAGACTTAGAAATAAAAAGCTTTGAAGAAAGCTACGACAAATAAAAAAACTCCTTAATATAATTAAGGAGTTTTTCATTATTTACAATTACATTGTAATTTATTTGAGCCTTCTAACGGGATCGAACCGTTGACCTATTGATTACAAATCAATTGCTCTACCAGCTGAGCTAAGAAGGCTTTTTGTTTTTGGTGATACAAAGGTAGTGCTTTTTTAATTATCTGCAAATTTTTTACGTAAAAATTTTCTTTTTTTTGATAAATATTTTTCCAGCTTGATAAAATTTCTTTGTTCCATCAAGCTAGAAAATATTTTTTAGTTATATTTTTTCTGGATGAACCCTTTGTATGATGTGTTCTAACGCCTCTTTAGTCAGAGGTTTTTGAGAGTAAGATTCTATAATATTGTATTTTTCAATATTTTCTTGCTCTACTTCAAGAGCAGATGTAGATAACATACAGACCACAACTCCCTTTCTTCTTTCTTTACCAAGTTTTTTATACTCTTCCAAAAAATCCCAACCATTCATACCAGGCATATTAATGTCTAGGAAAATAAGGTCTGGATTAGGATAATCTTCACCTTCTTTTGTGTTTAGATATTCTAACGCTTCTGCTGCTCCATATTTGATTATAATTTCTTCGGTTACGTCTGCCTTTTTTATCACCCGGCTGTGGATATAATTGTCTGCCTCCGAATCATCTATTAGCAGTATTTTGTTCAGTTTAGTCTTCATAATTTTGCTGATTTAGTTTTTTAGAAATTGTAAAGTAAAATGTAGTGCCTACACCTAATTCAGACTCTACTCTAATCTTTCCTCGGTGTAGAGCAATTATTTTTTTACAAAAAGCAAGTCCAATACCTTGCCCTTCATATTCCGATTTTCGGTGTAGCTTTGCAAAAATCCCAAATATTTTCTTTTGATGCTCTTTTGGAATACCTATACCATTGTCTTTGAAGGAAAACTTCCATTTTGTAGGATACTCCTCTGCTCTAATTTCTATATTTGGTACAACATCTTCTTTACTAAACTTTAGAGAATTGGTAAGAAGATTCTGAAAAAGCTGTCTAAGCTCTACTCTATATCCTTTTAGTTTAGGTAAATTCTGAAAATCAATGGTTGCCTGTTTTTTGTCTATGAGTAATGCCAAATCATTTTTCAACTCTTTTATAATTTCCTCTATTTCAATTTCTTCTATTCTAGCCGATTTTCCTATTCTAGAGTAATTTAAAATTCCGTCAATCATACTTTTCATTCGCCCAGCAGCTAAGGTGATAAATTCAAAATTCTGCTTAGCTTCCTCATCAAACTTATTTCCATAGTCTTCTTGCAAAATTGTTATCATACTTGTAATAGTACGCAGAGGTTCATTCAAGTCGTGTGAAGCAATATAGGCAAAACGCTCTAACTGTTCATTTTTTTCTTTTAAATTTTCTCTTCCCTTTTCTAATTGTTCGTTTGATTCTACTAAATTTTCTATGAGTGGACGCAACATAGAATAAATGTTATAAAAAATAAATAGTATTGCTATTAGTCCCGCTATCTGTATAGTAGTAATAATATAGTTGATAAGGTTTATTTCCTCGTTATTTTCCTTTAAAGATTCATAACCATCTGTTTTTAGTTGCTTAACAATTACTCTCATTTGCTGCATTAGTTTCTTTCCTTTATCTGTATTTACTAGGTCTAAAGCAGCTTCTCTTTGTCCATTTCTGTTATATTCAATGGTAGTTTTCAACTCATCTAGCTTCTCTTCTATCAACTTTTCAAGTGTTTCTATATTACTAGCCAAAAGTTCATTAGATTTAAAATTACTACCTAGTTCTTCAACCAATGTGGGGATGTCTTTAATAGCTCTGTTATATGGCTCTAAATATTTTTCTCTTGAAGTAAGTAAAAAACCTCTTTGTCCTGTTTCAGCATCTTGTACGGCAGATAATAGTTCTCCTAATTCGTTTTCTAAACGTAGAATTTCTCTTAGTTTTTCTTGTGTTTTATTTTCTATATTTTGAGAAATAAAATAACCTATCAAAAGCACAATTACTAACACCAAACCTGCCGAGAGGATTTGGATAACCTTACGAATTTCTGTTTGTTTATAACCTTTTTGGTTTTCTTTTGGGAGTTTTTGAACAGACATATAAACAGACTAAAAAATGAGGCTTTATTGAAAAAGCTATAGAAGTTGAAAAAAATTGTGATATTATAAACAAAAATTCCTACTCAAAATATATGAATAGGAATTAAATTAATTAGCTAACCAAAAAAATAAAATTTGGTTATAAAATATTTATTTTTTTTATCTACATCGGTGGTGGTGGTGGTGGAACGCTGCTAAATAAAGTTTGCAGTTCTGTTACTTTTCCAGCCTCTGTCCACTCTGCCATTCCATTTTTCCAAACATACGATGTGCGAGTAAGCTCTCCAGACTCTACCATTCTTTTTATCTCACCCATTGGAAAAGGTCCTTTCTGCTCTCCGTTTACATAAACATGAAAAGCTACCATCGGAGGAGGTGTTGAAGGAGGATTCTGTTGTTGTCCTTGGTTATTTTGCTGTTGCATTTGGTTAGACATTTGGTTTGCCATCGCCATTCCCATTCCCATACTCAGTCCATCGTTTCCTCCACTCGGATTATTGGCAGCATCTTCCATAGCTTGTCCCATTTTGAACTGCGTATAATTATTGAGATTTCCTTGCATAGAACGTCCCATAATTTCCATTTCATTCCTTTGGTCAAGCACTTTTTGTACATGGTCTGGCAACGACATATTTTCTACTACAAAATCTGTAATATCTACGCCATAACGGTCAAAATCTAAGACCAACTTTTTCTTTATCATTGCTCCCAATTCTTCATAATTGGCAGCCAAATCTAAAAACGGAATTTTGCTCTCTCCAAGTCCGTCCGTAAATTGTTTTACAACCAAACCTTTTAGTTTGTTGGTTATTTCTTCTGTTGTAAAATGTCCGTCTGTTCCCACTATGTCTATAAGGAAACGACTTGGTTCGATTACCTTAAAAGCAAAACTACCAAAAGCACGGATTTCTACTCCCATAGAACCCAATTCTGGGTCTCTTACACGAATAGGATTACGAGTTCCCCATTTGTTGTCATAAAAAGGTCGCATATTTACAAAATACACCTCTGCTTTAAAAGGACTGTTAAACCCATACTTCCAGCTTTTGAGAGTTGTTAGGATAGGCATATTTTGTGTTGAAAGTTCATACCTTCCTGGAGGAAAAACATCTGCCAACTGTCCTTCATTAATAAAAACAGCTTGCTGTCCTTCTCTGACAGTCAGTTGTGCGCCGTACTTGATTTCGTTACCCTCTCGGTTGAATCGGTAAACGATAGTGTCTCTGCTATTATCAATCCATTCGATGACATCGATAAATTGCCCACTAATTTTGTCCCAAAATCCCATAAAAATAATTTAATTTGAGTTAGTTAAAGATAAATCTGCTTTGTTGATTTATAATTTACAAAAAAGAAACAAAAAATCCCACTTGTGAAACAATTTTTCAACAAATGGGACTTTTAGACCATTAAAAAAATGGAATTTACTTAAAGATTTTTTTCAAAATAGCTCGGATAAGAACTCCAATGATAATCTGTTTCCAATCGATGCGCTTCAAAATGAGCCAAATAAGATTTAACATAATTGTATAGATTTATGAGTGATAATATAAATTGTTTCTTGTTGATATAAAATTCTGTATTTCAATAAAAAACACAATTAAATATACTATTTATTTGATTAAGAACGAAAAATCAAGCCAAAAGTTATGGTAAAAAGTGTTAGTAGTAGTCTTATTTAAAGATATTTTTTACGCTGAGCAATCAAACTTTGCCAAATTGAACCATAGCATATACCATTTTCCATCTAGCTTAGCAAACCCTACTTCAAGATAATCATCTGTCAAGACAACTATATGACTAATTTTTTTATCTGTCTTTGAGGCAAACTCTTTTTCTTCTTTTGTATAGACCTTTTCTATTATTTTTTCATTCATTGCTAATCCTTTTGTTATTTCATCAAAAGAAGAGGTACTCTGATAAAATGTTCCTTCTTTTGAAAACATTTCGCAGTCAAATTTTGGAATTTCTTCATTTTTAGGGTTCTGTCCATTAAATTTTTTGAAATATGCCTCCAAATGTGGAAGCTGCTCATATACTTCTTCTAGGTTGTTGAAATGCTCTACAATAGAAATTGCACTAGGTTTATGGTTGATATAAAAACCGAATTGAGGATGAATATATTTTTTGAGTTGATGGTCTGATGGAATATCTAAAAAATCTTCAAGTGCATTTTCAAAATCATGTTGCTTTGACATATTTGAGGAATTAGAGGCTGCTAACAATACTTTTTCAGAACCCATCTCATCCCAACTATCATTTTTATCAGCACAGCTAAAAAAGCTAATTACTACAAAGTATAGAAGATAGTTAAAAATATGTTTTCGCTTTAATAATCTTGGATAGAAGTTGTGTGGAGTATTCATAATTGTTTATTATAGGATAGTTTTTTTTATTAAACGTAGGGTAAAATAAAATGTTCACGCTAAAAAAATAATATTAA
>NZ_JAHDIG010000097.1 GCF_020630935.1 Bernardetia sp. | reverse complement strand
TATCAGTTATCAGTTATCAGTTATCAGTTATCAGTTATCAGTTATCAGTTATCAAGGCAAAACTATGTTGCTTGAATGATTATTGTCTTTTAAGGCAAAAAATTCGTAATTCGTAATTATGAATTATGAAAAAATAAAACCAAATTTCCTATTCAAAAAATAATTCTATGAGTAAACAACCACTTTCAGAAAGAGAAAAGCTACATATTTTCAATACTGAATTTATGCCTCACTCTGATGCGATGTATAACTTTGCTTACAAACTTACCTTCGATGAAGACGATGCTAAAGATTTAGTTCAAGATGCTTATCTGAAAGCCTATCGTTTTGCAGGTTCGTATGAAGTGGGTACAAATGCAAAGGCGTGGCTATTTCGTATTTTGAAAAATAGCTTTATCAATAATTATAGAAAAAAGACTAAAGAACCTTCAAAAGTAGATTACCAAGATGTAGAGAATTATTACAATTCTGCCTCGGTAGAAACTTCTGAAATGAATCACACTGTCGATTTGCGTACTTCTACCATGCAAAACAAAATTGGCGATGAAGTTACAGGAGCTTTAAATTCTCTTCCTGTTGATTTCAGAACAGTAATTATTCTTTGCGATTTAGAAGGTTTTACGTATGAAGAAATGGCTGTAATCTTAGATATTCCTATCGGAACGGTTCGCTCTCGTTTGCACAGAGCAAGAAGCGTTTTGAAGGAAAAACTTATGGAATATGCCAAGCAATACGGTTTTGATGTAGATTAAAAAATGTAGAACACAACTTTAGTGTGTTTAAAAACTAAAAATACTTTGAAAACTTTAGAGAAACTTCAAAAATTTAGCAGCCAATATCAAGAACTTGCCAATACTATTACACACGGTTTGGGAGCAGTTTTGAGTGTTATTGGTCTTACCTATCTTATAATTTGGGCAAATGAAGCTCAAGATGTTTGGAAATTAGTTAGTTTTTCTGTCTTCGGAACAACACTAATTCTACTTTATACAGCCTCAACGCTCTATCACGGAACAAAAGCTGTAGAACTAAAAAAACTCTTTTGGAAACTAGACCACATGGCAATTTACCTCCTTATTGCAGGTTCTTACACACCTTTCACACTTGTTACGTTGCGTGGGGCTTGGGGATGGTCACTTTTTGGCGTTATATGGGGAATTGCCCTTTTAGGAATTGTCTATAAGCTATTTTTTATAGGAAGGTCAAAACTTTTCTCTGTCATTCTCTATGTTTCTATGGGATGGATGGCTATTGTAGCTGTACAGCCTTTCTTTGAAAACTTAGCCACAGGAGGACTAATTTGGCTTGGAATAGGTGGACTTTCTTATTCTCTTGGTGTAGTATTTTTTGTTTGGGAAAAATTACCTTTCCATCACGCCATTTGGCATTTATTTGTACTAGGGGGAAGTATTTGTCATTTCTTTGCGATTGGATTATATGTCTGATAGAAAGTTTACTGAAAATTGAGAAATTATTTCATTATCGGTACTGACCTGTCGGTCTGACCTTTATTAAAAATATAAGTCTGAAAATTACTACGTGTAGTTTTCAGATTTTTTTGTGTCAATATTATTAGATGTAACCTCGCTTTTTGACATGTATCAAATGGATTGAGTCTTGAATCACATAATTTTGGAGAAGTTAAGAGCTATATCTAGCTCACTTTGTTTCACTAAACTTCTTTTCAATTATGACATTACTTATTATTTTTGGCGTTTTTGCATTTTGCTTCGTTCTTGAAAGACTTGTCCCAGGTTGGAAACTTCCTAAAGTTCCTACTTGGACACTTAGAGTTTTGGCAGTCAATTTTGTACAACTACTTATCGTTATTTTGGCTGGTTATACTTGGGAAAAATGGCTCTCTTCGGTTTCTGTGTTTTCACTTTCTGCACATGTTCCAGCTTGGTTAGGTGGAGTTATTGCCTACGTAATTGCCACTTTTGTTTTTTATTGGTGGCATCGTTGGAGACACGAATTTGATTTTCTATGGCTTCATTTTCATCAAATCCACCACAGTCCACAGCGTTTGGAAGTCATTACTTCATTCTACAAACATCCTTTAGAAATGATGGTCAATTCTATCATTGGAAGCCTTTTGGTATTTACTTTTTTAGGATTGAGCGTAGAAGCTGGTGCATTTTATACCCTCTGTACAGCTTTAGGGGAGTTTTTCTATCATACCAACGTCAAAACACCTCAGTGGGTAGGCTATATTTTCCAACGACCAGAGATGCACCGTATTCATCACGAATATCAAAAACACAAATACAACTACGGCGATATTGTTTGGTGGGATATGCTTTTCGGAACATACAGAAACCCTAAAAACTGGGAAGAAACCTGTGGTTTTGAGACAGAACGAGAAGAGAATTTGAAAGACATGTTACTCTTTAAAGATGTACATAAACAAGAATTAGTTTCTCCTGTGGAAGAGGTGGAGAATAATCAGAATTAGCATTTTACATCAATCAAATTTCTGTTCATCTAATCTTCTATAACTATGCTTGAAAAGTTTAAAATCTCTTTATTGGTTTGGGTTGGGTTTTTACCTACTTGTAGTTTTTATCCATCTCGTTTTAGTTCCTCCTATGAAGGAATATTTAGCAGTCTGTTTTATTTATGCCCTATACTCTTTGTATTTTTTATGGCACTGTTTGGAATCCTACCAAACGAGACAGAAGTTACAAATTTATTTGTGATAGAAAATGAACATCATCAAATTAAGTTTAAAACAGATGGGCATTGTGTATTGAGAGAAACTTGCTGCCATTCCGAAAAATATTCCTACGCCTATGGAGAGTACAAACTCAAGGGAGATACAATTCTCTTAGATGGGAAGGTTTTTAATAGAAAAGACTTCAAAACATTTGCTATAAAAGGAAAAAGAGTCAGATTGATTTCGAAAGACGAGAAGAGAAATGACTACTTCACTTTTGAGATTGTTGAAGACAACAGAACTACAATTCCTTAAAATTATGAATCTATTTAGTTTGATTCCGTTATCGTTTCCTTTTCTTCTTGGTTTTATAGTTAAAACACTGATAAAAAATAAGATTAAATACAAATTAATTTCTGTTTTACTAGGTGTTTTGGCTATTGCCTTTTTCTATAAAGCATTTGAAGCAGGTTTAGCTCTGAAAAATACTGAAATATATTTTGTTCAAAATAATAGAGGAGAATATGCAGATTATACCAATTTTCAAAAAGAGACTAAAGTAAAAGAACTTAAGAAAAAACAGAAAATCCGAAAAGCAAAATTCACCTTGTTTTCTATGCTTTATTGGATAGCATTTTTGAGTATACTATTTACAAATTTCAGATACATGAAGAAACAGAAAAAATCAGTTCCTCCTCCAATTATCACAAATAATAGCTGTAGCGATGGCAGCGTTTAGAGATTCTGCACTTTCTGTGTCTTTTGCAAAACTAGGAATAGTTATTTTATTTGAAATTTCTTTTCCTAGTTTTTCAGATATGCCGTGCGATTCGCTTCCGATGACTAAAATTCCTTTTTTTGGGAAGCTCATCTGATGAACATTTTGTCCGTCTAAAAATGCTCCAAAGCTATTTCCTTCTGCAAGTTTTAAAAACTCAAACTCATCTCCGTAATGAACATTTACACGAAGGAAAGAACCCATCGTAGAAGAAAGCGTTTTGGGATTGTATAAATCTACAGTTTGCTCAGAACAAAAAATAGTTTCTATGCCGTACCAATCTGCAATTCTGATAATCGTTCCCAAATTTCCAGGGTCATTGATATTTTCCAATAGCAAAGCCAAATTTTCTAACTTTTTTGGAACTTCTACATTAGGAATCTCTACTACTGCAATCGCAGCATTGTTAGACTTTAAAGAACCAGACTCTGAAAGCTGCTTTTGAGTAGATAAAATAATTTCAACACCTTCTTTCACTTTGCTATTCAAAATATTTTTACTTTCTAACTTTTCTAAAAATTCTTGTGTAGCAAAAAGCTGTTTCACTTTGTAAGCAGATGATTTGGCTAAAAGTGTTTCAGTAACAATTTTTCTACCTTCTATCAAGAAAGCATTTTCTTGTTTTCGTATTTTTTTTTGTTGGAGAGAACGTAAAAACTTGCGTTGGGCGTTAGTCATAACTTTACTTTAAATCGGCACGTATAAAATTTTCTTTGTTTCGAAAAACTCTTCTTCAAACATATCACTAAGATTGTACAAACGTGTGTGGTGTTTAAATTCAGATAATTCTTCCTTCAAATCTCCTCCTTTGAGAGCTAAAATGCCGTGTTTGAACTCTCCTTCTTCAACCAAAGAAGGCTTATTTTTTCGAAGAGCAGGTTTTATCCAATTATATAGTTTTGAGGTTTGAGCAACTGCACGAGTAACAGCAAAATCATAATTATTTTTCTTTGCCTTCTCTACTCTCATTTGTTCTGCCACTACATTTTCTAATCCGATTTCTTTTGCAACTTCAGTTACTACTCGTATTTTCTTTCCAATAGAATCTACCAAATGAAACTGTGTTTGTGGAAATAAAATAGCCAAAGGAATACCGGGAAAACCTCCACCCGTTCCGATATCGATAATATTATCATTTGGGTCAAACTCCACTATTTTTGCAATACTCATTGAGTGTAAAACGTGTCTTTCGTAAAGGTTATCTACATCTTTTCGTGAAATAACATTGATTTTTTCGTTCCATTCAGCGTACAAATTTTGTAAGGCTGAATATTGTTCTAGTTGTTTTTCTGTAAGGTTAGGAAAATAACGCTTGATGATTTCCATTGAATATTTAAAATAAGATTGATTTTCTAATTGTTAATTGTCCATTATCCATTTTTTCACTCATTTTCGTCCACTCTTTTTCTATACTCTTTATAGTGTTCTGACTCTTTGTATTCTTCTTTCAAGATTCCTTTTGTGATATAAATATTCCAAAGTCCTTTTTGCTTTTGCCTTGCTTTTTCTTGTGTTTTTTCAAACTCTGATTTGAATTTTATATCAAAGGCATGATTTCTTGTCCAACCATAGCCTTCTTTAAGAATGGTTTTGTTCAGACATTCTCCAGAAGGCAGATAAAGATAAGCTAGATGTTTTCCAAATTTATCAAATAAATGCTCATCAAACACCAAAATTATCTCTTTGTTCTTTGTTAGTCTTTCTTCTACATAGGCTAATGCTTCCTGTCCGAAGGGAGCTTCATCAATATAAAGTGAAGCACGACTTTCAGGCGTATCTACACCAATCAAGCGAACAGTCCAAGTAGTTTCGTTTTCAGCATTTACAGAAATGGTTTCCGAATTTGGTTGTATCGTATTTTTAGGAATATCTACTACTATCGTATCGCCTTCCAACACTTCCAAGACTTTTGTCTTGACTGCTTTATCAGAAAAGTTAGTCATCAAGAAAAGCATAATTTTTCTTCTGAATAGAAATACAATCAAAATCACTACAAGTAATGTAACTAAGATGCTTCCATACAAAATATAATTAATTGGTTCTTCCATTTTAAAAAAATCTATAAGCAGCCCTAAAAATAAACAAGGAAAAATTAGACAATTTTGCCAAAAATACGCATTTCGTTACAGATTAGATAACTATTCATCGATTAAATTCTCAAAATCTTATCTCTCTGTGGCTTTGTCTTCTTGTGCTGCATTGGTTTCTGCCACAAAATAAAGAGGACGTTGTTTTACATCTGTATTAATCCTACTGATATATTCTCCAATAATTCCCAAGCTAATAAGCTGAACACCTCCCAAAAACATAATGCTAACCATGATAGACGACCAACCACTCACATAACCTTCTACAATAAAATACTTCGCAATAAATGAATAAACTATCATCAAAAAGGCAATCGCAGAAACTACAAAACCAGAAATAGTAACAAATTTTATAGGAATATTTGAAAAAGCAGTAATTCCATTGAGTGCAAGATTTATCATTTTTTTGTAAGAATATCCTGTAACACCTGCATTTCGCTCAGCTCTGTCGTATTCTACATACGTTTGTTTATAACCAATCCAAGCAATTTGTCCACGCAAAAATTTATGGTTTTCTTTCATTTGCTTTAGTCCATCTACCACTCTTCTATCCATAATTCTAAAATCGCCCGTATCAACAGGAATAGGAAATGAAGTAATCTTGGAAAGCAGACGATAAAACATTTTTGCCGTCCATTTTTTCAAATAGCCTTCGCCTGCTCTTGCTCTGCGCTTGGCATATACTACTTGATAACCTTCTTTGAGCTTTTCCCACATCGGTTCAATAAGTTCGGGTGGGTCTTGCAAATCAGCATCAATAATAACAACTGTATCTCCTTTGCAATAATCTAAGCCTGCACTTACAGCAATCTGATGACCGAAATTTCGGCTCAAATCAATGAATTTCACATTTTTATCTTTCAAAGAAAGCTCCTTTACCAATTCTAAAGAATTATCCTTGCTTCCATCATTTATAAAAATAAGTTCATACGTGTTTGCCAATTTAGAAACCACTTTTGTAAGTCTTTCATGAAGCAGATGAATATTCAATGATTCGTTGTAGATAGGAATGATGACAGAAAGCATTTAATAATAATGAATGGTTAGTGATAAATGAATGTGAGTACAAAAGTACGGATTGTTTTTTTATTAAAACCAATTAAATTTATTAACAATAAAATTATGAAAATAGATAAACTGTACTGATTTGAATATATTTGTAGTATAATATTTATGGATTTTCATCTTTAATTCTATCTCTAAATTAATACTATGCGTTCTTTATACCCTACAATCATATTATCATTTGTATTTATAACTTTACTTTTCTCTTCATATACTGAAAAGAAATCAAAACTCCCTTACCCCTCTCCTACTAATGCTAGACAGGTTGTAGAGAATTATATTGCAGCCGTTGGAGGAGAAGATAACTTACCAATTGGAAGAACAGCAAAATGTATTATGACTGCATATGCTAACGGAGACAGCACAAGAAAAGAGGTTCTAAAAATCAACGGAAAATTCAATTGTGAATTACTTGATAATGGACAGACTATAATACAAATAGATAGTGTTGGTATTTCAAAAACACCAGAGTATGTTATTGCACTGCCTCAAAAACACCTACAAAGTAGTAAAGATGCTCTTTACATAGTAGGGGAACAAGCATTATTAAAAGATAATAAAAAAATGGAATTTCTAGGTGAAAAGAAAAAGGAAGATTCTGTAGAAGTATATCGTATTAGAGTAATAGAAAATGATGGTAGAAGTAGCATTGAAGAATTTGATAAAAAAACAGGTCTTCTAACAAGAATAATAGATACTTATTTTATATCTAGTTTCAGTGATTATAGAAATATCTCTGGTATTTTGATACCTTTTAGGATAGAAATAACAGGAGAAATTTCTATGACAGTAGTCCGTAATAGTTATGAATTAGATATTCCAATCAAAGAAGAAGAGTTTTATTGGAATAATGAAGAAGATAAAAAATTAATAGGAAATTGGACAGCTATTATACCCAGAAAAAATACGCCTCAATCTGATTTTTTTGAACTCGTTCTAAATTCTGATCGTAGTGGAAATCAAGAAACAGGAGTTATCTTACCCAATGGAAAAAAAGAGACTACCAGTTTTGCATCTGTACCTATTGCTGGTTGGGACTTCAATCAAGACACACTCAAGTTATTTAGCATAAATCCTAGATACCGAAATGTTCAAACTTACTACTGGAAATTGGAAAGCAAAACAGACACTTCGTTTACAGCTTATTATGTTGATCCAGAAATGGATAAAATATTAGGAAAGGACAAAGAGAATTTCACACCTATCAAAATGTTATTTACAAAAAAATAAAACTTAATCATCTAAAACTTATCCCACTCAAATATTCTAAAACATAAACATTTTACAAAAGTTGTTTAGGCAGAACAAAAAGCTATTTATTTTTTTGTTCGTAAATTTGCAAATCAAATAGTGTAGAGGCATTTTACATTTATAATTTTAATCACTAATAATTTATAATTCAAGATATGGCAGTTATAGACATAGACGATTCGAACGTAAAAGAAAACTTGAACCAAAACGAAAAAGTAATTGTAAAATATTATGCAGGATGGTGTGGCTCTTGTCGCCTTATCAAACCTAAATACAAACGTCTTTCTAATGACGAGCGTTTCGAAAACATTGCTTTTTTAGATGTTGATGCTGAACACAATCCAGAAACTAGAAATCTAGCAGGTGTAAAAAATCTTCCTTTCTTTGCCATCTTTAAAAATGGCGAGTTTGTAGAAGGCGTTTCGACAAGTAAAGAAGAAGGCGTAGTAGAACTTTTAGAGAAACTTTAATTAATGATTCTCTTGTTCAAGCTTCCTGCTTGGACACTCTTTTTTAACAAGTATTATGCTTGCAAATGTGTAAGTAAGCACAAGATAAAATCTTGCGCTAGAAATGAAATCATAAATCAAAAAATGAAAATACCAGCAATTAAAGAATTAGTAGAAAAATACTCTTTAGAAGAACTCCAAAAAGCCGAAAATGCTATGGAAGAAGGTGAAGAGCATAGCTTAGAAGTAAAAGGCGAGGACGAAGGCGAGCAGTTTACGCACGTTATTGCAGCTGTTTGGGTAAAAGAAAAAATGGCAAAAGACAGCATTGACGCACGTACAGCTATTCGTGAATACACACAAAAGGTTAGGAAGTCGATTTCTTAACCGTAGGATAGGCTTCTAGCCTGTCTGTTTTTAATTATTTTACACAGGTTAGAAAGCCTGTGTTACACGTTTTTAATGGACTTTGAATCCATTTCAAAAAACAATACTATGAAAAATATAAATACTCCAAATCCAAACTCAAAAGGAAGAGTTTTGGTCGCCATGAGTGGTGGAATTGATAGTTCGTTGGCAGCCGTTTTGCTACACGAACAAGGTTATGAAGTCATCGGAATGACCATGAAAACGTGGGATTATGCTGCTTCTGGTGGCAATATGAAAAAAGAAACAGGCTGTTGTAGCCTAGATTCTATTAACGATGCTCGTTCGATAGCTGTTGATTTGGGTTTCCCACATTATATTTTGGATATTCGCTCCGAATTTGGCGATTACGTCATCGATTATTTTACAGAAGAATATATGGAAGGCAGAACACCTAATCCGTGTGTGCTTTGCAATACGCATATCAAATGGGATGCACTTTTACGTCGTGCTGATAATTTGGGTTGTCAGTACATTGCGACGGGTCATTATGCCAATATTAGAGAAGAAAACGGACGTTTTGTAGTTTCGAAAGGTGTCGATACTAAAAAAGACCAATCGTATGTTTTGTGGGGCGTTTCACAAGAGAGTTTGAGTAGAACAATGCTTCCTTTAGGCAATCTTACCAAAGCACAAATCCGTCAGATGGCATTGGATAGAGGTTTTGATGAGCTTGTCAAGAAATCAGAATCGTATGAAATCTGTTTTATTCCAGACAATGATTATCGTAGTTTCTTGAAAAGACGAGTTCCAGATTTAGAGGAAAAAGTAGGAGAAGGAAATTTTGTCATGACAACTGGTGAGGTTATCGGAAAACACAAAGGTTATCCATTTTATACTGTCGGACAAAGAAAAGGTTTAGGCATTGCACTTGGCGAGCCTGCTTATGTTGTTGAGATTAAAAAAGATACCAACGAGGTTATTTTAGGTTTCAAAGAAGATTTATATAGAGATGGAATGGTTGTAAAGAAACTCAACTTACAAAAGTTTGCAAAAATTGAAGGCGAACTCCAAACCATAACCAAAGTTAGGGTGCATCACGTTGGAGCTTCTGCTACGCTTACCCAAAATGGCGACGAAATAACAGTTCTTTTCCACGAGCCTGTCGATGCCATTGCTCCTGGGCAGTCTGCTGTTTTTTATGATGGCGATGATGTTGTGGGTGGAGGTTGGATTTCTTCTTCCTTCCAACAAATTGGAAACGAACGCATAGAGAAAAATCCTTTTCCTACGGAGGTTTATAAGCCTAAGAAGGTTTAGAATTTTTTGTTCTTGTTTGCTTTAACAGGTAAACAAGAACAAATTATTTCTTACAATACTCAATCAATATGAGAAAGTTCAAAACTAAAGAAGAAGCACAAAATTATTTTATGAGTGTTTCTCAAGACAGCATTAAGAAAAAATTTGCTATTCTAAATACTTCTAAATCGAAGTTAGAAACTCTTTCTATTAATGAGTTAAATCAAATAAAAAATAAGATAGATGATATTTTGACAAATCATGATTCTGAGTTACATTTCTCATATAAACTAGGAGTAGATTTTCTCAGAGAGGAGTTCATCAATGAAGAAGATTACTTTTTAAGTTTTTCTTATAACGCTACACACTTCCTTCTTGATATAAAGAAAGCAATCATCAACGAAATTAGCAGTAAAACAGAAGATAAAAAAATAACTTCTATCTACGAGTTAGTAAATGCTATTTCTGAAGACGATTTAAGGCAAAAGCTAACTCAAGAACTAAACGAATTAAGAGAACAAACAGGTGAGTTTAAAATAGAAAAGGAGAGGCTAGATGAGGAAGAAGCAAGGTTTAATTCTGAAAAGAAAGAGCTTGAACTAACGAAAGATAAGCTAGATATTTTTGATAAAAGGTCGCAGATATGGCTAAGGATATTTGGGAAAGAGTCTATTGCGTCAATTTTAGGAGGTTTTCTGTTACTGATAATGAGCATTAGTTTTATAGTTGCTATGTTTACAGGAACAGAAATATCAAATATTGTTGAAAGTGCTTTTCTTCTAATTTTGGGTTACTTCTTTGGACAATCAGTAAAAAATGATAAGTAATTAAATCAAAAAACTCATGGATTCAGACTATGAAGAGAAATTAGTAAATATAGAAAACAATGTCCAAGATGAAACCTCTTTGGCTTGGAAAAAACTATGTGAGTATGTGGAGAAAGTAGCAGAAGAAGGAATTGAAGAATTTCATCCTTACAAGTATTTAGGAAAGGAACTTTACTCTCAAATTTATACACTTCCAAAAACGATTGCCAAACTCAAAAAAGTAAAAAAAATCTGGCTCTATGGAAGTAAACTAAAACGTATTCCACCAGAAATAGGAGAAATGGAATCGTTAAAAGGTTTTTACCCTTACACTTCTTATGATTTACATTGGTTTCCTTATGAGATTATCAACTGTAAAAAGATAAGGGACAGCACAATAAGCACAAGAGCTTTATACGGAAATTATAATTACAGAAGACCTTTTCCAGACCTAACAAACAATCCAGTCAGATATGATAGTGAAATTATAAATTGTAGTGTTTGTAAAAAGAAAATTAAACAAGAGAAGACAAATCAATTATGGATTTCATTGTGGATAGGAAAAGATGTATTACCCTTACTGGTAAACTCCTGCTCAGACGAATGTACAAATAGCTTACCTAAACCTGCGAGTGCCTATGTTTCGTATCCACATAAAGGAGGAATGAATTTGAAACAGCCAGCTAAGGAAGACTATTATGAGCATTTTAAAAAGGTAAACTGGAAAGAAGTAAAAAATGAAATAGCAAATAGAAGATATGGAAACTAATTCCATAAAATATTTTTTAAAAAAATAGTATGAAACTAAGCCATTCATTCAGTGGAGCTTTAAGAACATTTGCTTATTTTATGGCAAGTGGAACACATTATAATCTTGAAGGAATAGATTATATAAATCTTTATGGTACAGAACCAAGTGCCATAGAAAAAACTTTTGCTATTTTTGCCAATGTTATTGAAATCGATGAGGAGGGGACTGTTTTGAATGCAAAATATGCAGAAAAAAGAGCTACTGACTATATTCGTTCTTATTATGACTCTAGTTTTGAAGTTAGTCCTCCTTATGAAGAGTGGGAAACTGACTTGCATTAATATAAAATATACAACTCTATGCAAACT
Organism: Bernardetia sp.; assembly: GCF_020630935.1. Classification (NCBI taxonomy): domain Bacteria; kingdom Pseudomonadati; phylum Bacteroidota; class Cytophagia; order Cytophagales; family Bernardetiaceae; genus Bernardetia; species Bernardetia sp. Next base: position 1,574 of record NZ_JAHDIG010000097.1, on the reverse strand, counting down.
CATATCATAAGAGAAGCCAACATCGAAGACATATCACAGATTCAAATAGTTAGACACTCCGTCAAAGAAAATGTATTATCTAATCCAAGTTTGGTAACTGACAAAGATTGTGAGGAATTTGTGACTATTAGAGGAAAAGGTTGGGTTTGTGAAGTGGATGGAAAAATACAAGGTTTTGCTATTGCTGACTTGAAAGAATCTAATATTTGGGCTTTATTTATACACCCTGACTATGAAAAAATGGGAATTGGCACACAGCTTCAAAATCAAATGTTAGAGTGGTATTTTGGGCAAGGCAAAGAAAAAGTTTGGCTCTCCACAGAAAAACAGTCAAGAGCCGAGACTTTTTACAGAAAATTAGGATGGAAGGAAAGCGAAATTTTGTCTAATAATGAGATAAAGTTTGAAATGACTATGAAAAAATGGGAAGCTATCAAACAGACCTCTTACTAGCTTAGTTAATGACTTCATTTAGTTTTTGCCAAAAAACATTATCAAACTCTGATATAGCAAATTCAGATTCTGAAACAGAGGTACTTTCTCCCATTCTGATTACTATCATATTCTTACTTGGTACAAGATACAGCCTTTGCTCCGAAGCTCCCATAGCAGCATACATATCATTAGGAGCATTGGGAACGATAGCCCCATCAAATACAAGTTGGCTCTGTGGAGTCATAAAACTAGACTTTCCATTGAGCCACCACATATAGCCATAGGAGGGGTTCATGTTTTGAGAAGAGCTAACACTTTCATTGAAAAAGTCATTATTCAAAATCTGTTCTTCTTTCCATTTGCCTTTATTGATAGCAAACTGACCAAATTTAGCCATACTCCTAGTATCGCTATGGTAGATTTTAAAAATCAAGCCATAATCCCAAAATCCATTCATTCCAATTTTATTAGACACTTTCTCATCAAAGTAATCCTTAAAATCTTGATTGCTTGCTTCTGTTACCACATCTATTAACTTTTGAAAAACATTTCCATACGCCCATCTGCTTCCTGCGTCAGCTACATAGGTAAGGTTTGATTTTATGACCAATTGCTTTGTATCATCAATACCTGAAGTCATACTAAGCAAATCCTTGATAGTAATTAAATTTTCTTTCTCTATTGGCATATCTGTCCAACCTGTTCCTAAGTAATCTGATACTTTATCATTTATGTTGAGTAAGCCTTCTTGTTGAGCTATTCCAATGGTAGTAGTTACTAAAACTTTCCCTGCACTATTCCATTGCCACGTATCATTTTGATTATGTCCATTAAAATACTCTTCTACCACTATCTTATCATCTACCAAAACCATGAAAGATTTTGTATTTTGGTCTATTAAAAAAGTTTTTAGCTCTTCTAGTTTGCTTGTATTCCAGTTTAGTTCTTCGGGTGATGCAAACTCCCACTCTTCTGAGGGTTGAGGCTCAATATTTTCTTCCTCTTTAGATTTGCAAGCAAACATTGCTACAAACAAAAAAAATATAAAAAAACGATTCCACATGATATTTTTAGTTTTGGTAAAATGGCACTATATGATTTTAGTTGCAAAATCGTAAATTAGGGATTAATTTTCAATT
>NZ_JAHDIG010000096.1 GCF_020630935.1 Bernardetia sp. | reverse complement strand
TACTTTCTTCTCTAGGGATTTGAGACTAATTAGGGAACATCTGGACGGTGTGCCTTTGGAATACTGATTTATTTTGGTTTGAGTGTAACAAAAAACCTACTCTTAAAGAAGAGTAGGTTTTTACTTCTAGTAGGCACTGTAAAAATTAATTACTTTCATTTGGTGTTTTTCTTTTATCTCAAAGATTTTTGTTTTAGGTAAAGAACTATGAATATTTCCCAACTCATAAACTCCAATAGGAGGATTGTGTATAGTAATTTCATAGTCTATTTTGTCATAGTAACCACTATTCACATATAATACAGAATCCTCTATTTTGTCATTTTTTAGGAAGTAGTCTATCTGATATGGAGTTGTAGAACTTGCATAATAATCTATTTGATAGTAGTTAGATTCTTCTTCTATGCAAGTATGGGGTTTCCCCCTACAAGTAAACAGGATAGTATAGCAGTAGATAGAGATAAAATGAGTGTGATTACTTCTTTCATAGCATTATGTTTCAGTTGATGAGTGTATAAGATGGGTATTAATTTTTATTACCATCTGAATAGATGACAGATAAAAAGTAGTTAAAATAAGGTTGAAAAATAGTTGAAATAGGGTTAAAAACTAATTAAAATATAGTTAAAACAATAATCAATAGTAAATAAAAATAAGTAAAGAACTAATATTTTTTTCAAAAAACTTGTTCAAGAGTTAGAAAAAATAAGACTAAAGCTCATAGAATCAGACAAAAAAGTCTTATCAATGCTATCAAAACAGTTACTGTACATCAAATAAAAAATATACTTCTCTCAAATAAAAGTCAAGATTCTAAAGGAAAATGACAAAATTTTGAAAAACGATATATTATGCTGTAACGTTTATAAGACAGTTTATCTATTCTCAGAAATGTTATTTTTTTCGTATCAAAAAAACAATAATGAACCATAAATATCAAATACAAGGAATGACCTGTAAGGGTTGTTTAAGAAACATACAAACAGCTTTAGAAAAAGTTGAAAATGTAAAAGATGTAAAGATTGACTTTGAAGCCTCTATGGCATCCATAGAAATGGAAAATCATGTGAAAGTAGAGCATTTAGAGGACGCTGTTCAAGCCAAAAAAGAGAAGTACCATATCCATCCTTTCAAAGGAGAAGGTATCATCACACGTACTTTTCCAGTAAATGGTATGACATGTCAAGGTTGCAAAACACACGTAGAAAGCGTGCTTTCTAAAGTAGAACACGTCGTAGAAGTTTCTGTCGATTTAAAAAAGGCAGAAGCTACCATTGATATGACGTCAGAAATTCCTATAGAGGAATTTCAAGCTGTTTTAGAGAAAGATGGAGGGACATATAGTATTTATAAAGCAGGAAAAAGACCAGTAGCAGATGAAGTAGAAAAGCCTAAATCTGAAGGAAAAGGGACAGGAGTATTTTACTGTCCGATGCACTGTGAAGGAGATAAAACGTATGATAAAATGGGCGATTGTCCTGTTTGTGGGATGGATTTAGTAGAAGAGGTAAACCTTTCTGCTCCAAGCAAAGAACAATGGACATGTCCGATGCATCCAGAGGTAGTGAAAGACGAAGAAGGTTCTTGCCCTATCTGTGGAATGGATTTAGTCTTGATGAAACCAGACCTTTCAGCAGAAGAAAAAAACTACAAAAAGCTACTCAAAAAGTTTTTAATAGCAGGAGGGTTTACATTGCCCATCTTTATTATAGCTATGAGTGAAATGATTCATAACAATCCTTTGTATGACGTTTTAGAACAAAAACATTGGAATTGGATACAGTTTGTTTTATCGCTCCCTGTCGTATTTTACGCTACTTGGATGTTCTTTGAGAGAGCTTACAAAAGCATTAAGACATGGAATTTGAATATGTTTACGCTCATTGGAATTGGTGCTGGTGTGGCTTGGGTTTTTAGTGTGATAGGAATGTTGTTTCCAAATGCATTTCCAGAGCAATTTAAAACAGAGTCAGGTGCAGTACACGTATATTTTGAAGCAGCAACAGTTATCTTAACCTTAGTTCTATTAGGACAGTTATTAGAAGCTAGAGCGCACAGTAAAACCAATTCAGCCGTAAAGGAATTACTAAAATTAGCTCCCAATAAAGCCATAAAAGTGGTAGATGGTGAGGAAATGGAAGTAAGTATAGAAAAAATAGAACTTGGGAACACACTAAAAGTAAAGCCAGGAGATAAAATTCCTGTGGATGGTGTAATAACAGAAGGCAATACAAGTATTGACGAATCCATGATAACAGGAGAACCTCTTCCTGTTAGTAAATCCAAAGGTAATAAAGTAAGTAGTGGTACTATCAATGGTAATCAGTCTTTTTTGATGAAAGCTGAAAAAGTAGGAAGCGAAACCTTACTTTCTCAAATTATCCACATGGTAAATGATGCTAGTAGAAGTCGTGCGCCTATTCAGAATCTTGCTGACAAGGTGTCTGCATACTTTGTTCCTGTGGTAGTGATTATCTCTATTATTACGTTTGCTGTTTGGGCTATTTGGGGACCAGAACCTGCTTATGTCTATGCTTTAGTTAATGCCATTGCTGTTCTGATTATTGCTTGTCCTTGTGCTTTAGGTTTGGCAACACCTATGTCAGTAATGGTAGGTGTAGGAAAGGGAGCGCAAAATGGAGTTTTGATTAAGAGTGCAGAAGCCTTAGAAAAAATGAATAAAGTCTCTACGTTGATTGTAGATAAAACAGGAACAATAACCGAAGGTAAACCAACTGTTGAGAAAATAGGTAGTTTTGGAAATATGTTTGAAGAGAATGAAGTATTGAATTACATTGTTTCATTGAATAATAATAGTGAACACCCATTAGCAGAAGCTACTGTAAAATACGGAAAAGAATATCAAGCTAAAATATTAAAATCAAATAATTTTAGTGCTATAACAGGAAAGGGTGTAGAAGCAGAAATCGATAGTAAAAAAGTAGCATTAGGTAACCCTAAAATGATGGAATATGTTAATGCTAAAATTGACTCAAAAATGAAAGAAGAAGCACAAAAGTATCAACAACGAGGTAAAACAGTTTCTTATTTATCCATTGACGAAAACATAGTAGGTTATGTCGTGATTGGTGATAAGATAAAAGAAACGAGTGCTAAAGCTATAAAAGAGCTACAAAATAAGGGTATTGATGTAATCATGCTCACAGGAGATAATCATGACACAGCTCAAGCAGTTGCCTCAGAGCTGGATTTGGCAGGCTTTAAAGCCTCTATGTTGCCAGAAGATAAACTTAAAGAGGTAGAAAAACTACAAAATGAAGGAAAAGTAGTAGCAATGGCTGGTGATGGTATAAACGATGCACCTGCATTAGCAAAAAGTGAAGTAGGAATTGCTATGGGAACAGGAACAGATGTAGCCATAGAAAGTGCTATGATAACTTTAGTGAAAGGAGATTTACAAGGTATTGTAAAAGCTAAAAATTTAGGAGATGCCGTTATGAAGAACATCAAACAAAATCTTTTCTTTGCCCTTGTTTATAATACTTTAGGTGTACCTATAGCAGCAGGTATCTTATTTCCATTTTTTGGTATTTTACTATCTCCTATGATTGCTGCTTTGGCTATGAGCTTTAGTTCAGTTTCAGTGATTGTAAATGCTTTAAGGCTTAGAGCAAGTAAAATTGATTAATCAATATACTAAAATAGTATCAGGGCTATTTACATGTAGGTTATGCTTTTGAATTAAAAGGAAAGGCACTATAACTTTTTTATAAAAAAGATTCTCCTACTCAGTCAATTTAGAAAACAGACTTAAGGAATTAATCCTTGATACTATTTTTTCAGAAAAAAATAGTATCTTTACAAAGGAGTAATTTTTCAAATTGAAAAATTATCTTTTTTAATCTATTTATAGACTACATTTCATTATTACTATTAGTGAAAAAGTTATTCGCCATTTTATTGGCATTCATTTTTCTAACAACACATTTACCCATTGCCATTACTACACACTTTTGTAATGGACAAGCTGTAGAGAGTGCGCTTGTTTTTAAAGGAAATACAGTTGATTGTGGAATGAATATGACAAATAAAACTACTCTTTGTCAAAATAACTTTCACTCACCAAAAGATAAGTTGAAAAACTCTCCTTGTTGTCAAAATCATTCTCAAACCTTTGAGATAACAGACGATTACAATAGTTCATCAGAACTTTCAACCTCAACTGATTACAGTTCGTTTCAAGTTTTTTTTGTAACTACTTTTGTCAAAACATTTTTTGGTTGGCTTTTTTCATATTTTGACCTTTCATTTAGTTATTTAACTCCTTCCCCTCCCTTACTCAAGAAAGATATTTTAATCTTGTTTCAGTGCTTTCTCATATAAGGAATTTCTATTTCTTTTGATACTCTTCTTATTTTTCAAAAGTGGCATATACCTTCTAGTTTGTATAAAATCTCTATACAAGCTCAGAAGTATATACTACCTTTCAACTTAAAGAAATTTAGAAGTGTATTTTACTTCTGTTGATGTTTTTAGTGTAGTAATACTATAAAATATTGAGTTCATCAAAAAAATAGACTTTCTCATGCTTTCTTCTATCATCAATTATTTTTTGCGTAATAGATTAGTTACGCTGCTTTTGCTGCTGGCTTTTGTGGGTTGGGGAGTCGTTACTGCACCCTTTGGTTGGAAGGCAGGCAACCTGCCCTCCGACCCTGTCCCTGTCGATGCCATTCCAGATATTGGAGAAAATCAACAAATCGTTTTTACTCGCTGGGCAGGACGTTCTCCTCAAGATATCGAAGACCAAATTTCATATCCTCTTACGACCTATTTATTAGGTATTTCTGGTGTAAAGTCTATTAGAAGTTCCTCTATTTTTGGTTTTTCTAGTATTTATGTCATTTTTGATGAAGATACAGAGTTTTATTGGTCTCGCTCTCGTATTTTGGAAAAATTGAGTTCGTTGCCTATTGGTCTATTGCCAGAAGGAGTTCAGCCAGCTTTAGGACCCGATGCCACAGCTTTGGGACAAGTCTATTGGTACACATTAGAGGGAAGAGATAAAAATGGAAATCCAACAGGTGGATGGGATTTGCATGAGATTAGGAGCGTACAAGATTTTTATGTAAAATATGGTCTCAATGCCGTAAAAGGTGTTTCAGAAGTTGCTTCTATCGGTGGTTTTGTTCAAGAATATCAAATTGATGTGAATCCAGATGCACTCAAAGCATATAATGTTCCACTTCATAAAGTAATGCAAGCCGTTCAAAAGTCAAATAGAGATGTAGGAGCAAAAACCATTGAAATCAATCAAGCAGAATATTTAGTACGTGGATTAGGCTATATAAAATCAACTGAAGATATAGAAAGTGCCGTAGTGGCTGTACAAGAAAATGTACCAATTCGAATAAAAGATATTGCTGTTGTCAGTTTAGGGGCTGCTACTCGCCGTGGTTTGTTGGATAAAGATGGTGCAGAAGTAGTTGGAGGTGTGGTAGTGGCTCGTTACGGTGCAAATCCTTTAGAAGTTATCAATAATCTCAAGGAGAAAATAAACGAAATTTCTTCTGGACTGCCCTCCAAAACATTAGCCAACGGCACGAAAAGCAAACTTACGATTGTCCCTTTCTACGACCGTTCTACGCTTATTTATGAAACTCTTGGTACGCTTGAAGAGGCTCTGCTTTTAGAAATTCTGATTTCAATGGTTGTCGTAATTGTGATGGTCTATAATCTTAGAGCTTCGTTACTTATTTCTAGTCTGCTGCCGATTGCTGTCTTAATGATTTTTATTATGATGCGTTATTTTGGTGTAGATGCAAATATTGTTGCGCTCTCTGGAATTGCGATTGCGATTGGAACAATGGTAGATTTGGGTGTGATTTTGTCTGAAAATATTATCAAACACGCCGACGAAGCTCCTCCTAATCAACCTCTCATAGAGACCGTTTCAAAAGGTGCAGAAGAGGTAGCAAGTGCGATTGTGGCAGCCGTTTCAACGACGATAGTGAGCTTTATTCCTGTCTTTACGATGGAAGCTGCCGAAGGCAAACTCTTTACGCCTCTTGCCTTTACCAAAACCTTTGCTTTACTCGCTGCAATGGTGGTTTCACTACTCATTTTGCCTACATTAGCCTACTACTTTTTTGGGATTCGTTTCAAAAACGGAAAGCAGTCGTTTATTGGAAATAGCGTGTTGGTAGTGTTGGGAATTGTGGCTTTGTTTTACGGTTTTTGGTGGTCTGCTACGATGCTGATTTGTTTTGGACTATTTGCCTTATTACAAAGTTGGGTAAAGAGGAAGCAGCCTCATTTTTTTGAAGATACAACTACTCAAAATACTTTCTTTCTTGATAGAGCTAAAAATATACTTCGTTTTCTATTCGAAAAGTTCCAGCTTATTGTGGTTGTGATAGGCATTACATGGCTTTTGGCTGATTATTGGCTGCCTTTAGGTGCTTTGGCAAGTTTTGTAAGTAATTTTTGGTTTGTGGCATTGCTACTGCTACTTATTTTGGGAGGGTTTGTATTATTAGAATATTTTTACACGCCTATTTTGAGTTGGTGTTTGGAGAATAAAGGCGTTTTTTTAGTTATTCCTTCTTTTTTGATTTTGTTGGGCATTACTATTTGGCTAGGGTTTTCTACTGTTTTTGGCTTTGTAGAAAAAGGATTTGAAAAAATAGGAGTTTCTATCCAAACTACTTCAGTTTGGTCATCGCTTCATCATACTTTTTTAGGAATTGAAAAAGAATTTATGCCTTCTTTAGATGAGGGAAGTTTTCTTCTGATGCCTACCACGATGCCACATTCTGGGGTAGCCTACAACAAAAAAGTCATCGCACAACTAGATATGATGCTGACAAATATTCCAGAAGTAGATTTGACAGTAGGAAAAGCAGGAAGAGCCGAAACAGCCCTAGACCCTGCTCCAATTTCGATGTATGAGAATATTATCAATTACAAATCGGAGTATGTTTTAGATAAAAAAGGACGTAGAGAACGCTTCAAATTTATCCAAAAAGACGATTCTGTATTTTTCATTACTACAACAAAAGACACACTAACCAACAGAGAAGCACTACAAAAAAACATCTTTACCTCCACACTTATTCCAGACCCAAACGGTAAGTATTTCCGAAATTGGAGAGCGCATATTTCTTCTCCAGACGATATTTGGAACGAAATCATAAAAGTTACTAAAATTCCTGGACTTACCTCTGCACCAAAATTACAACCTATCGAAACTCGTTTAGTGATGTTACAAACAGGAATGCGTGCGCCAATGGGAATAAAAGTCTATGGGGCAGACCTTCAAACCATTCAAGATTTTGGATTGAAACTAGAAGATATTTTAAAAAAGGTAGTTTCTGTAAAATCAGAAGCTGTTTTTGCAGACCGTATTGTAGGAAAACCGTATCTACACCTTTCTATTAATCGTGAACAAATCGCAAGATATGGTCTCAATATCGAAGATGTGCAACAAACTATCCAAACGGCTATCGGAGGAATGATGATTACTTCTACGGTGGAAGGGCGTGAGCGTTTTCCTGTGCGTGTGCGCTATCCTCGTGAGCTTAGAGACGACCCAGAAGCATTGAAAAAAATATTGATGGCTACGCCTATGGGAACACAGGTTCCTCTTTCTCAACTCCTAAACATTGAATATTTGCAGGGACCTCAAGCTATCAAAAGTGAAGAAACTTTTCTGGTAGGATATGTTCTCTTCGATAAAAAAGAAGGTTATTCGGAAGTAAGCGTAGTCAATGATGCTCAAAATGCTATTTCTGCAGCTATTCAAGAGGGTTCGCTTGTCGTTCCTGCTGGTGTGAGTTATAAGTTTTCTGGAAGCTATGAAAATCAAGTACGAGCCGAAAAACGCCTTTCTATTATTGTTCCGTTGGTATTGGGGATTGTTTTTCTAATTCTCTATTTCCAATTTCGTTCGGTTACGACTTCGCTTATGGTTTTTACAGGAATTGCGATGGCATTTAGTGGTGGTTTTGTCTTGATTTGGCTCTACGGACAAGATTGGTTTATGGATTTTGAAATTTTTGATACCAATATGCGTACTCTTTTTCAGATGAAAACTATCAATCTTAGTGTAGCTGTTTGGGTGGGTTTTATCGCTCTTTTTGGCATTGCAACAGACGACGGTGTGCTGATGGGAACATATTTAGACCAAAGTTTTGAAAGAAATCCAACCAATACAAAAAAAGGAATTCGAGAGGCTGTCGTAGAGGCAGGGCAACGCAGAATAAAACCTGCTGTTATGACTTCTGCCACCACCATTATTGCACTCCTTCCCATCTTGACTTCCACAGGGCGAGGTTCTGATATTATGATTCCGATGGCAATTCCTTCGTTTGGGGGAATGCTCGTTGCTGTAATTACTTATTTTATTGTTCCGACGCTTTACTGTTGGCGAGAAGAATGGAGATTGAAAAGGCGTAGTGATATTGTTCGTGAGGACACCAGTAATGATGAAATGAAAAATAATACATAGGTCAAAGTCAAGTCTTTATTCTAATAAATACAAAACATTATTTTATGAAAAAAATATTTTTCCTTTGGTTATTATTTACAAACATAACTTTCCTTTCACAAGCGCAAACTTTGGAAGATTATTTTGTAGTAGCTGCCGAAAATAATCCAAAATTAAAAGCTGATTATAAGGCTTTTGAAATGGCTTTGCAAAAAACAACACAAGTAAATGCTTTGCCAGACCCAAATTTATCACTAGGATATTTTCTTTCTCCTATTGAAACTCGTGTAGGAGCGCAACAGTTTAGAGCCGAACTCTCACAAATGTTTCCATGGTTTGGAACGCTATCGGCTCGTCGGAATGTAGCTGCATTGGAAGCAGAAGCTATCTATCAAAAATTTTTAGATGCTAAAAATCAACTTTATTACGAAGTTTCGGTAGCCTATTTTGATTTGTATGAAATACAAAAATTACGAGAAATAGAAAGGCAAAATATCAATATTTTGGATTCTTATAAAAACGTAGCCACCATCAAATTTGAGAATGCACAGGGTAGTATGGTTGATGTTTTGCGAGTGGAATTGATGCTCAAAGAAGCTACTACTTCACTCAATATTTTAGAAAAAAAAGAAATGCCTTTACGTTCAAAATTTGTCCAACTACTCAATATTGATGCAGATTCATTGAAAAAAACAGGGATTGCACTTGATTCTACTGTATTTCAAAAAATATATTCTTTTACAGATATAGCACTTCAAAAAGATTCTTTACTAGTCAATAATCCTGTGTTGGAAGCCTTAGAATATAAATTGCAAAGTAGCCAAGCTAAGGAAGAACTCGCCCAAAAAGAAGGTTTGCCTAAGTTAGGAGTTGGCGTTGCTTATGTTGCGACAGCCAAACGAACAGATATGGAAGTTATGGATAATGGAAAAGATGCCGTTATGCCAATGATAAGTATGAGTTTGCCAATTTATAGAAAAAAATATAAAGCAGCACAACGTAAGGCACAGCTAGAACAGGAAATGATACAATTCCAAAAAGAAAACAAAACCAATCAATTACTGACGACTTACGATAAAATTTGGTTTCAACTCCAACGCCAACAAGAACTCATCACGCTCTACCAAGCACAAAAAACAGACACCGAACACATTATCAAATTGCTTTATGCTGCCTATACCAACATAGGGACAGATTTTGAGGAAGTGTTGCGTATGCAAAAAGAGTTGTTGATGTATCAAAAGAAAATCATTATAGCACAAAAAAACTATCAAACAGCCATAGCAGAACTGAATTATCTGACACATAAACGATAAAATTACAATTATGAAAAAACAAATTATCATATATATACTACTGCTTTTGGTAGGTGGAGTGATAGGATATTTTATTCATTCATCATCATCTTCTAATGAGGAGACTTCTGATAAAAAAGCAAGTTCGGAAAATCAAATCTGGACGTGTTCGATGCACCCACAGATTAGGCAACCTGAAGCTGGCGATTGTCCGATTTGTGGAATGGACTTGATTCCTTTAAAAAATGAAGATGAGCAAGGCAATCCGATGGCAGTTCGTATGTCGCCTACGGCAATTCAACTGGCTGATATTCAGACAGCAAAAGTAGGAAATTCGGAGGCTATCAAAACGATTTCTCTTAATGGAAAAATACAACCCGATGAGAGAAAAATATTTACGCAATCAACACATATTGAGGGCAGAGTTGAAAAACTAAACGTCAATTTTACAGGAGAGTACATCCGAAAAGGAACACCCATAGCTTATATTTATTCTCCGAAACTTCTGACAGCACAGCAAGAACTTTTCGAAGCTCAAAAAATAAAAGATACACAGCCCCAACTTTTTCAAGCAGCAAAAGAAAAACTAAAAACTTGGAAACTTACCGAGAGCCAAATCAATCAGCTTTTAGAAAGTGGAAAAACGATAGAAGAGTTCCCTATTTTAGCTGATGTTTCGGGATATGTGATTGAAAAAATGGTAAACTTAGGAGATTACGTTAGGCAGGGAGAAGGAATGTATAAAGTGGCTAGTCTCTCCCAAGTGTGGGTGCTTTTTGATGTCTATGAATCTGAATTGGCGTGGATAAAAAAAGGCGACAAAGTAAAATATAGCGTGGCATCGCTACCAAGTCGTGAGTTTGAAGGCACAATTTCATTTATTGACCCTTTCATTGACCCAAAAACAAGAGTAGCCAAAGCAAGAGTAGTAGAATCCAATCCAAATCTTTTGCTCAAACCAGAAATGTTTGTTTCTGGAGAAGTAAAAGCAACTTTATACACAAAAAAGAACACAGAAGAAATTGTTATTCCCAAAACTTCTGTGATGTGGACAGGCAAACGCTCGGTGGTGTATGTACGAGAAACTTCTGAAAAGGGAATTGACTTTGTGATGCGAGAAGTAAAACTAGGTTTGTCTTTGGGTGAGAGTTATATCGTAGAAGAAGGCTTAAAAGAAGGCGAAGAAATAGCCGTCAATGGTACGTTTAGTATTGATGCTGCAGCCCAACTGGCAGGAAAACCAAGTATGATGAACGGTATGGAAACGGAGGAAATGAATACTCACGACCACAATGCTACTGAAAAAGTAGAAAACCCTGTCAAGAAAATAAATATTGGCAAGGCTGCCAAAAATTCTCTACAACCTCTCTATGCAGCGTATTTCGAACTCAAAAATGCTCTCGTTAAAGACGATTTGAAGACAGCAAAAAGTAGTTCGGAAAAATTAAAAATGGCTTTAAAAAATATTGATATGTCAGTTTTTAAAGGAGAATCGCATACGCTTTATATGGCGTATTATTCCAACATAAATAATCAGTTGGAACATTTTACACACCTTGAAAATATTGAGAAAGCAAGACAAAAATTCCAAGGTATTTCTGAAGCTATGGTAGCGATGTCTAAATCTTTTGAGCCTTTGGAAAATGTAATTTATGTTCAGTTTTGCCCGATGGCAGACAATAATAAAGGCGCAAACTGGCTTAGTCAAGAAAAAAACATCAAAAATCCTTATTTCGGTAAAGCTATGCTTACTTGTGGCGAAGTAAGTTTAGAAATTAAATAAATCATACGCCCAAAGAGCAATCTTTTGTATCAATTATTTTAATAACCCTAATTTCAAATTTAAATGAAAAAGTTAATGTATTTATTCATCGGAGCATCTTTTTTTACTTACTCTTGCAATAACACAGAGAAAAAAGAAGAAGCAAAAACAGAAACCTCAATGGAAATGAACCATGAGAGAATGAATCACGAAGAGATGGATCATAGCGATATGGCTACCAAGACCAATGCCGAACAAGTGGCAGAAAGCCAAGCCATGACAGCCATTTTAGATAGTTACCTTGCTCTAAAAAATGCTCTCGTAGAAGAAAATGATGAGAAGGCTGCTACAGAAGGCAGTACATTGGCAACAGCTTTTGCAAGTGTAGATGTTTCTGGTTTGGAAGCAGACAAAAGTAAAACTGCCAACGAGATTGTAGAAAGTGCAACCGAACATGCCAAGCATATTTCTGAAAATAAAGGAAATATAGTGCATCAGCGTGAGCATTTGGCACTTTTGAGTAAAGACGTAAAAGATTTGGTAGAAATGTTGGGAACAGACCGAACATTGTACGCAGAGTTTTGTCCGATGTACGACAATAACAAAGGTGCGATGTGGCTTAGTGCATCTAGCGACATCAAAAATCCTTATTTTGGTAGCAAAATGCTTACTTGTGGAAGTGTAAAAGAAGAAATTGCTGTCAAGTAATAATTTAACCTCAAAGCAAAATGACATTAAAATATAAAATCATTCTTGTTTTGTTAATGATAGGAGTGGGAATACAGTTTATTCCTACTTCTATCAATAAAGACAGAAAAGAAAACACCCCAACAGTTTTTGTGAAACTCTATTCTCCTTCCTTACAAGTACAAAATTTACTCAAAAATTCTTGTAACGATTGTCATAGTAACTACACAGAATATCCGTGGTATAATAGGTTACAACCTATACGTTATTTTTTAGAAAATCATATAAAAAAAGGAAAGTCAGAACTCAATTTTGATGAATTTGATACGTATTCTGACCGAAAAAAGCGAAACAAATTAAACGCCATTATAGGACAAGTTGAAAGAGACCAAATGCCTTTAGTTTCTTATAGTTTTATACATAAAGAAAGCAAATTATCTGCTACTGAAAGAAAACTCTTAGTTTCTTATTTTGATAGTCTATCTGCCTTGTATTAATATAATTTAGATACCAAAACAATGAATAAACATCTACTACATATAGAAAACATGGTTTGCCAGCGTTGTGTTTTAGCAGTTGAGGAGGCGTGTAGAGTATTAGAGATTGAGATTGAAAAAGTAGAGCTAGGAAAGATTCATCTTCCGAAAGAAAATACTATTTCTGCTGCCCAAAAACAGTTATTGAATGAAAAACTACAAAAAACAGGACTAAAACTCATTGAATCGGACAAAAAAAGTCTGATTAGTGCTATCAAGACAGCCATTATCCATCAAATTCATTACGAGGAGAAACCTTTACAAATTAATTTTTCTGAGTATCTCTCCGAAAATCTACATCATGAATATTCTTATCTCAGTCGTTTGTTTTCTACGTTTGAAAATACGACCATTGAGAAATATATTGCTCTTCAAAAGATAGAAAGAGCAAAAGAACTTTTATCTCTTAAAAAATACAGAATTTCGGAAATTGCTCATCAACTTCACTATAAAAGTACATCTCACTTTTCTACACAATTTAAAGATATGACAGGACAAACTCCTTCACAATACAAGAAAAATCCTATTCAAGGGCGAAAAATGCTAGATTTGCTCAAAAAAAGTCAAGATTATGAAATAAAATGACAAAATTTTGAAAAACCATCCTTTGACTTTTTAATTTATAATTTTCAGATAACTTACTAAGTTTATCCATTTTTTACCTAAACTTTTCAAGCTATGCAAAACAGTAATAATAAACATTATCTAAAATTTTTTGCAATGATTGCTACCTCAATGATTGCCATGTTTCTCTTGATGTACACCCATTCTTACCAAGTTATAGACCATTTTTGGTTTAGTGAAACTCGTTTTTTCATGACCTTAGTTATGGGTGGCTCTATGATTATTATTATGTTACTTTTTATGCTCAATATGTATAAAAACACAAAAATCAATGTAGCTATTTTTTCTTTAGGAGTACTGATGATAGTAGGAGCTATTTGGCTGGTAAGAAGCCAAGTAACAGTTACAGGCACAGACTACATGGAAGGAATGATTCCACATCACTCCATTGCTGTCCTAACAAGCAAGCGTTCACAAATAAAAGATATACGAGTACGCAAACTTGCTGACGAAATTGTCAAAGCACAACGAAGAGAAATCATGGAAATGGAATGGCTCATCCAAGACATCAAAAAAAATGGTATTGTAACCACAGAAGCAGAAAAAGAAAAACGACCTATTCCAAGTTTTGAAGGGAAGCTCAACGAAGAAACTAGAGAAGTAACAGAATAAATCTGTTCTTCACAAAACAGAAAACAGATAGACAAACTTTTTTCTCTCAAACTTTTCTTCTTTTTTGAATCTTGCATCAAAGACTTTTAGTAGTTAATTACCTGTCTAAACTATCTTTATAAAATAGCAAGTAAGAAAAGTACAAATGACTATTCTCGTTGTTATACAGTTTTTTTCAATTTATTCTTTTAAGTCTTGATTTTCTATTTCGATGAATAAAAGCAGATTGGATTAGAATTCTTTGCGTAATTTATTGAGGGCTTGGATTAGCAATATGGTTTATCATTTTAAGTCTAAATTGCAGCATACTTTCAAGCATTTTGGAATCGCATCTGCTAAATTCTAATTTGTATGTTT
>NZ_JAHDIG010000095.1 GCF_020630935.1 Bernardetia sp. | reverse complement strand
CAACTTTACCTTTTTCATCTATCTGAGTTTCTACACATTTTAATCTATCTATTAATTAATTTTAACGCATCTTCAAAATCTATCTTAGGGAAAATAGTTAATTTACCACCTATGGTAGCATCATAAATCTTGCGACCTGCTTTTTCATAAGCAATTCTTGCCATATTATAGGATAACTCAGATGATTCTAAGTCTGCTAAATGCCATTGTTGTCCTTGAAAATAGCGTGGGTCAAAATGATTTGGATCTTCTTTTTCCATTTTTTGCTCTTCATTAGGTTTCCCTTTCTGTTGGAAATTATGATCCACCCCAATTAAAAATACATTCTGAAATCCCATGTAAAAAGCAAGTTGCATAGCTACAAAGGTAACAGTTCCTCCATCATTAAACCCCTTCGTTATGTTATAATTGAATAACCAATCTATTTGAGTATTTATTTGATATATATGCTCTTTTTGTGTAATAAATTCTCGCCCAGGTCCACTAGATAAGAAACGTGGACATTTAATGACATTTTCTATTTCATGTTTACTTTGTTCTATAACAAGAGGATTTACGGCTACGTAGTAATCTAACTTTAAATCTACTCTATCAAATATATAGTAAATTTTATTCATCCCAAATTTATAATATCCCTCTAACTGGCTTAAATCCATTTTATTCAAAGAAGGTCCATTTCCTATGATAAAGCAACTTTTACCTTTGTGTATATCTTTAAACTTTTCCATATTAGGGGATACCATTGAAGCTAAAAATGCTTTATCAATAAATTCATTGTAAGTACTATCAAAGTTTTTGATAAAACTTTTATTATCATCTTTTTTTGCTTGATAATAAGCCTCAATTAATCGTAAAAATCTTTGGTTTTTACGGTTTTCCAAATATTGTCCTATAGAATACCTTAAGATTTGTAACTCTTTCTTTAGTCTCATTATTATGGTAGTGTTAATTTTTAACTGATTATTTTTAGGTTATATTGGTATGTCCATAACTTGAAAAGTAAATTTAGCATATATTCTTTTTTAGAAAAAGATAATGTTCTTCTGACAAATCTGCTAAATCGTTGTCTGACAGTATTGTTTAATCTTTCCACATGGTAGGTCAGCCCTATACCTTTATCTACTTTTGAATGTGTTTGCTTCGGTAAACAATTATAAGATTTCCAAAAATCTTAAAAAACTAGTAGCTCGCAAATAGGAATAAGGCAGCTTTCCCCATAAATGAACAAAATAATTTACTTTTTTTTTGTATTTTGAGCTATCCAAATACATATTTGGTTCACTCTTATTGAAATAAAAGAAAATATCTCATCAGCTTCTAGTACTATTGTTATTATTCTGTACTTAATTTAATAGTTGCTCCACCATCTAGCACAAATGAAGTACCAGTTACAAAACTACTCTGTGTATTATCAGCTAGAAAATATGCTGCTTTTGCGACTTCTTCTGTGCTACCTACTCTACCTAATACGTGCTTTTGTCCCAACTCTTTTAATAACCCCTCATCATCTTCAGAAAATAAGTGTCCTCGCCTCAATCCAGAGCGTAACATTGGTGTATCTATGGCCGCTGGCAATACTGAATTTACTCTAATATTGTCCTCTGCCAATTCTATAGCAAGTGATTTAGTCAAACCCACTATTGCACTTTTAGAAATGGCATAAGCACTAATGTTTTTAGAAGTCGCAATAGCATGAACAGAAGCAATATTTACGACACTACCTTGGCTTTGTCTTAATAAAGACACCATTTTTTGAGTAAGGAAAAATACACTTTTCAAATTGAGATTCATTGTTTCATCCCAATCTTGTTCTGTAATTTCTGAAAAAGGTTTTGAAATCTGGATAGCTGCATTATTTACCAAAGCATCTAAAGATTTAGTTTCTTGCTCTATTTTAGAAACCAGTTCTTTGATATTTTGAGTAGTACTTATATCTGCTAGATAAAATTTGAAATTATTGTGTTCTAACTCACTAGAAACTATATCTGTACCAAAAACCTGCCATCCTTTTTCTATAAAATACAGGCAAATAGCTTTCCCTATACCACCAGAAGCTCCTGTAACTAAAACCTTTTTCATTCTTGAATACCTAAACTTTGATACAACATATTTAATGAATTTCTATGTACTTTATTCCAATAATAAGGACTTGCATTTACATTATGAGAAGATAAAAGCACATTATTCATTTTTCTTAATGGTGAGTCAATGAATAGAGGTTCTTCTTCAAAAACATCTAACCCAGCACCTGCGATTTGTTTGTTTTCTAATGCTTCAATTAAATCCTTTTCGTTTATTAAAGGTCCTCTTGCCATATTAATTACGATGGCATTAGATTTCATTAATCCTAATTTTTCTTTGTTTATTATGTGTAAACTAGTTGAGTTCAAATCACAACAAACCACAACAAAGTCACTTTTCTGAACTAAGTCATCAAGTGAGGTCATTTCTATCTTATAGTTTTCTAAGACTTCTGTAGGTATTTCTGCTGTATCATTAGCATATATTTTGGTGTTAAAAGGTTGTAATTTTCGTGCTACTGCTCTGCCAATGTTTCCTAGTCCTATAATACCAATAGATACCTCACTCAAAGTAATTCCAAAAGCCTTGCGCCAACCACCATTCTTCATAATTCTATCTGATTCTATTACCTTGCGAGCAAATACGAGCAACATAGCCAACACTGAATCAGAAACAGGTTCGGTAAAAGCATTTAGTGTATTTCTGACCTGTACCCCCTTACTTTCTGCATATTTTTTATCAATAGAATCTATACCCGTTCCCCATTTTACTATTACTTTTAACTTCTCTGCTTTATCAATAACTTTGGGGGTAAAACGGTCATCTCCACAAATGATAGCATCGTATTTATGAATAACTTTGAGTAAGTCTTCTTCTTCTAAACGCTCTTTTACAGGGTAAATATCAAAAGCAATATTTTTCCCTTCTAATTCAGCTCTAAACTTCTCAATATCATTTAATAAATAAGGAGCAGAGACTAATACATTATATTTCATGTAGTGATGTTAGTTGTATTCTTTAAATAAAAATTCGGCTATTTTAAAATCTATTTCCTCATCTATATCCACTGCTTCGTGTTTAGGAAGAGAAAAAAGATAAGGACGCTTACCTATTCGATTGTGATTTTCTTCTAATATTTTTTTTGTAAAGATATACAAACAAGAGTTTTCTTCAAAAATAGGAGGTAAATCTTGAGTTCGTAGTAAAATAGCTGGGTTATGATTAATTGCTAAACCTAATTGATTATACAAACGAGTCTGCAACTGTGTTACAGAAAACAAAGAATCGTACATCGGATAGTTATCTAAAAACAATTTTATAGCCTGCTGTATTGATTTAGTAGATAACACAGGGTTTGTACTATGTGTTTGTAAATAAAAATCTGCTTCTACTTGATTGATTGTATTTATCAAGACATCATTCATCGGAATCTCTCCTTTACGTAAATGTGCTGGACGATTTAACAAAAGTACATTTGGAAAGTATTTTTGTGCATCTTCTAAAATAAACTCGCTATCAGTATCAATTACTACTTGACTAATCAACTCACAATTTAATAATGTTGTGATGATATGGTGATACAAAGGCTTATCCACAAAAGTTCTATAATTTTTTTGTGGCACACGTTCACTATGATGACGCATAGGTACTATGGCAACTATTTTTTTCATATAGGTTTGAGGATTACTCTTGCTGGTGATGCTTCTGCTCCCTTAATTTTTAAGGGTAAACATATTAACTCATATTTTCCTTGTTCTACCTGATTCAAATTTAAAGTTTCTATGATAACTATTTCTTGCGAAAGTAAAATTTGATGCGTTTCAGGTCCATCATCATAAAGTTGTATAGAAAGATAGTCTATTCCAACCAGTCTAATATTACGACTTACTACCCATTTTGCAGCTTCTTTCGTTAGAGCAACAAAATCTGTTTGGAACTTAGGATAGGGTTCTTTCTTCCATAACTCAGAGTTTGTAGTCTTTAGTAATAGTCTCGTAGTTCCTTTAGGAATGCCTGCGTTTTCTAAATCTTGTGCAGTAATTTTCTTTATATTTGGTAGATATGCCACCCAGGCTTCTCCTATGAGAATATCCAAATCTAATGCTTCTACATTTTTACCATCTTTAATAAAGTGTGAGGGAGCATCTACATGAGTACCTGTATGAAGCTCTATATTAAGTTGGGATACGTTTGCAAATTGAGTATCAGATATTTTTTGTAAAAACTCCAATTGCATCCCCTTACTTCCAGTCCAAAGGGGTAACTCATAAGATAAATCAAGAGTTACATCTATATTTGTTTCTTTTTTCAATCTAAATAAATATTATTGAGAACTCTCAGAATAATCAATTAACTTTTTAGTGTTTTGAAATTCCATAGTTTTCATTGTAATTGCATTAGGATAATAAAATCTTTTCTTTAAGATTGTATCAATGGGTTTTTTTTGACGATATCCTTTATAAGTTCCCCAAAACTGCATAAAACGAAAGATACAAATATCCCAAAAGTTTTTAAAAAAAACTTTTTCTTTTGACGAATGTAACCAATCACTAAATATGTTAGATATAGAGAGTTGGATAAAATCAAAGAAACTAAACTTTGCTTCAGGCATTATATATTTTAGCGCAATAGCTTCCCTACGATAGCGATTAAGAACACGTTTAGGAGTTTCTTCATGTACGTGGATAATTTCTGCTTCTGCATTGTACACAAGTTTATATCCCTTATTGAGTATTTTTTTTGCCCAGTCTAAGTCCTCTAATCCTGTAAGAGCCTCATCGTAGGGTTGCTCTTTCCATAATTCTCTACGAATGGCTGCATTAGCATTATTACAAAAAGGATGAATTTGATTGAAGTCTGAACTTTCTGGAAACCATTTTTTAAAAAGTTGGTGTTCAGAATACTTTGTAATCTCATTTCCTCGCTGCTTACCATATACTAATGCAACTTTATCATCTTCAAAAGGCTTTAGCATTTGGGCTAACCAATCCTTATATGTAGGATAAACATGTGCACTTGCAAATAATAATATTTCTCCCTTTGCTTGCTCGCAACCTACATTTAAAGCATAGCCAAAAGAGAAATCTTCTGGTTTTATACTAATAATTTTTATGTCGTAGTGTGTAGCAATATTTACTGTAGCATCTGTTGAACCTGAATCTACTAAAATCACTTCTACTTCCTCAGAAGTCATATCTTGTTGCTGAATACCAGTAAGCAAACGAGCAATATGCTTTTCTTCGTTAAAAGAGCGAATAATAATAGAGATTTTTGGGGGCATAGTTTTTTAGTCTTTAGCAATCCAATGAGTATGTATTTGAGTTTCTCTTCCAGACTCCCAAATTAATTCATAGCCATTTTCTAATAAAATACTTCTGACCTCATCATCAGATGAATCAAAATCAGGCAAAAATTCTGGGTGTATTTCTAAAAATATACTACGTGGTTTTTTTCCAAAACTCCCAGCCAGTGTTTTTCTTGCTCCCTTGAGAAACAATATCTCTGCACCTTCAATATCTACTTTAATATTGTCTGGCACTTCTATCACACTATCTTGAATAAAATTATCCAAAGCCTCTGTTTGAATTTCAATTACTTGTGAAGGAGCTCCTTCTCTATTTTTTTGAAACACTAAGGTAGGAGCAAAACCATTAGTTCCGTCAGTATAAAGTTTAGTAACACCTTTTTTATCACTCAATGCTTTTTGAAAGCTCTTTACATTAGATAGTTCATTGAGTTGAATATTTTCATTCAAGCGATTATAGGTTTCTGCATCTGGCTCAAAAGAATAGACTATTTGAGTATTTGGGTACTTTGCAGACACAACAGAAAACAAACCTACACTTGCACCTACATCAAGAACAATATCGCCGTCTTCTATGGTATTTATAAAAAAGTCAAGAGCTTCTCGTTCATTACCAAACTGTTCAGTTCTTACACGTTCTATATTATTATAGACGTTGAACTTAGTATCTCTGACCTTATCCGTATCTACTGATATAGTTTGATACTTTTCAGCAATAGGATCTTGTTTTTTATTAAAAATTTTATCAAAAATTTTCCTCATAATGATTATATTTTTTTTTGCCATACACCACAAAGAACTCCATCTATATGACAGTGCTGTTCAGAATTAATAAACTCTTTTTGATATGGAAGTTTTCGCCATGTTACCATTCCAGGTATTTCAGGTTTAAAATTAGGTAGCTCGGCAGCTTCTTCTTTTTCAGTTACTGCTTGTTTATTCCCTCTGGAAAAAATGCTTGTTTTTTTTGGTGTCAAAGGCTTCTTCTCATATTCGACGTACAATTTTTTTACTGATGCATGTTGGTACTCATAATATTCAAGGGATAAAGGCTCTATCAGACTATTAAACAGTTCTACTCTTTCCATTGAATAAACCCTTGCAGAATCAGCAAATATAAACTCTTGCTTCGATAAGGGGAATGTCATAACCAAAATCCCGTTGGGTTTTAGTACTCTTATCAATTCTCTAACAGCTTCTATATCTCCTTGTTTTTCGACTTTAGGTTTATTAGCTATATTTACTTGAGCATCATCAAGTCCAATATGTTCTATGACTGAAACAGCTAATATTTTATCGAATGTATCATTCTCATAAGGTAATTGTCTTACATCTGCTTGATGAAAAATAACATTCTTGAATGAATATTCATTATCATCATAATCAGTAGCATGTACTTCTGAAGGTAGGTTATCTAACCAATCACACCATGCTTTATCTGCTTTAGCAGTACCAATGTCAAGAATCTTATCAGTTTTTTCCACTTTACTCGCAGCGAAAGGATACTCAATACATCTACTATGCAGTTTATCCCAACTCCTATGAAAAATAGGATTAGGCTTTATACTGCCATCAACATTAAACTCATACATTGGTATCTTTACAAAATTTACCATATTAATTAATTAAAGACTTTAAGTTGTTAATTCGTTATTTTTTGCCAGTCTAGTTGTGTGGCTACAATACCTGCTCTTTTCTCAGCAAAGCTGGCTAAAGATGTAGATAATGATAACTCTTGTACTTCAAAAGCCAATATATCTCCCAATTCTTGAAATGTAGTTACATTTGTAATACCTGTTTTTATAGAAATACTATACATACCTGATTTCAATAATGGTGAAGGCAATTTTATTTGCACTTTGTAGTTACCTTTTTTTCGCTCATCTAACAAGTTTGGTTGAGTATCTGTATCAAACGAAAGAAATATTGTTTGATTTCCTTTTTTTATATCAAAATTTATCAAAGCTCCTTTTATATTTTTTCTGACACTATATTCTAATTCTAATATTAAAGTATCAAATATGTCAAAAGACTGGTTGTCTTGCATAGTTTTATTCTTTGCAAATATACGTCCACTCGTAACTTGTATATCTAGTTCAGTATTCTTTTCAATCTCAAATTCTAATTGATTTTTCTCAACAGCACTAGACAAATAAATATCTACTATGTCTTCTATTTTACCATATTTAGATATTGAACCATTTCTCAACAAAATACCACCTTTACATAAACTTCTTACCATATCCATTTGGTGACTCACAAAAAGAATTGTTCTACCCTCTTGAGAAGAAACATCCTGCATCTTACCAATAGCCTTCTTCTGAAACTCTGCATCTCCAACTGCCAAAACTTCATCTACCACCAAAATTTCAGGCTCTAAGTGAGCTGCCACAGCAAAACCTAAACGTACTGTCATTCCAGAAGAGTATCGTTTTACTGGCGTATCCACATATTTTTCTATTCCTGCAAAGGCTACGATTTCATCTAGTTTGCGAGTTACTTCATGGCGTTGCATTCCCAAAATAGCTCCATTTAAGTAAATATTTTCTCTTCCTGTAAGTTCTTGGTGAAAACCTGTCCCTACTTCTAAAAGACTAGCTATACGTCCTTTTACCTTAATACTTCCAGTAGTAGGAGCAGTGATTTTTGAAAGAATTTTTAAGAGTGTAGATTTTCCTGCACCATTTTTTCCAATAATACCTAGTATTTCACCTTGCCTTACTTCGAAATTAATATCTTTCAATGCCCAAACATAATCTGACTCAGCTTTTTGAGTACGGTCGTTGGTTTGTCCAACTTTCAAGGTAGGGTCTTCCTTTCCTCTGATTTGCGCCCAAAAACGAGCTAAATCATCTTTGAGGCTACCACTTCCCACAACTCCCAAACGATATTGTTTGCTTATATCAGTAGCCTTAATAACAATGTTGCTCATTAAAAATGGGATAGTTATGAAAAAATAAAGTAAAGCACAAATATAGTTTTTTTAATGGACTAATTTATAAAAAGTTTAAAATCCCAGTTTTCCAACGATTTGGCTCTGCCATAATATAGGACTCGTGTCCAGCTTCTATCCAAATTCGTTCCTTTTTTCCTCCTAAGTTCTGATAAATTGTATTTATCTCCCAGTTTTTTACTCTGGCATCGTATTTTCCTCCCATTAGTAAAGTGGGTATTTGTACTTTTTTAGCATACTCTTTAGGATTGTGTCCAAAAGCCCAAAAACCATGCTGCAAACCTCCCCAAAACATGAGCCATTCTGCAAAACCAACAGAAGGAACACCCATCACTTCAAAACGCCCTTTTACTGTCTGTTTCATTGTAGCAAAAGGACATTCTAAAATGAGTTTGTTAGCCTTTAAATTATAAACAGCCACAGCCCTAAGAATAGAAGCTGCACCCATTGAAGCACCGTATAAAATTATATTATTTTCTTTATTCTTAAAAAAATCGAAAACTGCTTTCACATCGTCTGCTTCGTGATACCCTAAAGAAATGGCTTTTCCTTCCGAACCTCCATGTCCTATAAAATCTACTAAGAGCGTAGAATAACCGATTTCTCTGAAATAATCTGCTTCTAATTCATAAGAAGATTTACATCCTCCATAGCCGTGAAATAGCAAAACTATCCCTTTTGCATTTTCTACTTCATCATACCAACACTCTAATTTGTATTTATTATTCCTTGTTGGAATATAAAGCGTTTTTCTTTCAGAAGTAGTAACACTAGAAGTTATGTTTTGAGATTTAGGTAAAGATATTCCTCCCAAAAGAATTTTGAGCTTTTGAGAAAAGGATAAACTCTCTGGAGAAAGTGAACGTTTGCCTTCTGTAACGTGCGTAAAATGATAAGCGTGCTTGTACACCATCACATTCGCAGCTACAAAACCTCCTAAAAGCGTCCAAAAAATTGTTTTTTTACTCATTACTATTTTTCTGTATGATTGATTAGTAAATGATTTTTAAGATTAAGTACAAGATAAATTTCGAATTACCAATTTTCAATTATTCATTACTTTACTTTCCTATCAAAATAAAAGCTGCCCAGTAGTAGGGAGCAGAAAAATCTTCGCTTTTTAAAAGTGATAGTTTTGCTTTTTGAAGAGATGTAGAATAATCTACTTTTTGAGATTTGAGATTTATATTTTCTAAATTGTTTTCATAAAAATTAGTAGCTAATTTATTTGTCGCCTCATCGCTTACCTGCCATAAAGAAACCGTTAGATTATCAGCACCTGCATAAAACCAAGCTCTTGTCAGTCCGACAATTCCCTCTCCTTTTGAAGTTTTTCCTAAGCCTGTTTCGCAAGCCGACATCATAACCATTTCTGCATTTACTTGAAGCGAATAAATATCAGAAGCATACAAACTTCCTGTACTTCCATCTGCATTACTTAAAAAAATTTGAGATAAATCTGGATTCTCTTCATTAACCTTTCCGTGTGTTGCCAAGTGGATAAAACGATAATTTTTTAATTGGTCTGAAAATAATATTGCTTTATCAGCCTCTTTGTACATGTAAAGAGAGCTTGATAATTGCTTCGCTTCAAAAATGGAATTTATTTGTTTTACTTCTTGTGCCGTTCCTTGCAGATTGGGAAGCGAACTGTCTTGAAAGTTAATGGGTGCAAAAAGAAATACAGAAGACTCTTTAATTTCTTTCGTCTGATTTTCTTCTACAAATAATGTTGCTGAATAGCTGTAACTAATTTTTTGTTTTTTTATCAGAAAAGGTAGTTTTGAATAGTTTTCTTTTTCCAAAAATTCGCTTTTTTCATTGATTTTTTCTGTAAAGAGAGCTTCAAAAGGAATTTTGCCCATATTTCCATCTGGAACAATCACTATTTTATCAATACTGGAAGGAATATCAAAAAACAGAAGTTGCTCACTTAGCAATGAACTCGCTTCCACAAAATCATCATAACTTTGATATTCAATGCTATTTCTTAAATAGACCATATCATTTTCTAGACTTTTGGTTGTTGTGGTATTTATTTCTAGCTTATCTTTCGCAATCAAGAAAGTATAAATTTGTGAGTTTTCAGTATCGCTTTGCGTTTGAGAGTAGAGTAAAAGAGCTGTTTTTTCGTCTAGTTTTGCTTGTATTTTCGTTACATCTGCGATTTGGGTGTTATATTTTAACGCAAAATAATTTGGATATTGTTTTTCTAAAAGATGTGTAAGCTCTTTTGCTTGGTTTTGATGATTGATGAGTTCTGAACGCAAATAAAGTAAAATTGAATCTTGTGTATTTTCATCTGTAATGGGATAACTCTGAATCTGTCTGTCGAAATAAGCAATTTGAGTTTGAATATCTTTTTCTTTTTCCAAAAGTGAATCTGGAATACCTGCAAAATGTTTGGCTTTCGTATCAGCAATAGCAGCTAACAGCACAGAAGCCTTGTTTCTTTCTGCAAAATAAAATGCCTGCTCTTTATACTTTTTTTGAAATGGAAATTCACTAATCGTATATGCCATTCTTAATCCTGTTTCATAAATTTCTGTGGCACGATTTCCTAATGCAATTTTGTCTTGTTTGTTGGTTCTCTGATTACGAATAGTAGAAATAAGTGCATCTGCTACCAATAAAGCCTCAATTCCATCTTTCAAATCATTCAATAAAAGTGTTTTTTCATTGTATTTTCTTTCCAATGTACGAGCTTTTAAAGATAGAGAGAGTAACAAAATATCAGCATTGATGTAGTCGGTAGGTAGTGGATTTGCTTCTATTTTTTTAGCCTCAAATTTCATAGAATTGGCTTGCATTGCCTTCTGATAAAAATCTAATGCTTTTGAAAATTTTTGCTTTGCTTCATAGATTGTTCCTAGTTGATTATAGACTGTTGCAATATCTGGGTGTTTTTTACCATAGTTATCTTGATAAATTTTTAAGGCTTGTTTTTCATAATCTTCGGCTTGCTCAAAGTAATTTTGAAGAAAAGAGTTTTGCCCTAAGTTATTCAACACAAATGCTTTAGCTAATTCATTGTGAGAGGTTTCGAAAGAGTTTAGAGCCTTTTTGAAAAAACTTTCTGCCAAAATATAGTTTTTTTGTCTTCTCAAAATAATACCTAAGTTGATTTGTGTATAGGCGAGCTTGCTATTTAGCTTTGAGTTTTCTTTATCTTGCGTTTGAAGTTTTTCATAAATATTTTGACTCATCTGATAATACATCTTTGCATTTTCTGGCAACTGCTCTGTAAGAATCAGACCAAAATTATTGTAAGCATCTGCGACTTCTTCTGTATCTTCTCCTATTTTGTTTTGTGCAATCAACACCGATTGTTCAGCAAACGAACGTGCGTTAGTTAGGTTGCCAGACTGCCAAAGAGCAATACTCATACTTTTATGTAGTTCTAAGTGTAGCTGTGGGGGAATATTTTTTATATTTTTAGATGTGTTGTATGCCTTTTCAAACTCTTCTAATGCTTTGCTAACATCTCCCTCATAGAGAGCAAACTCTCCTTTTGTGTGCATGGCTTTTACCAACAAAACAGGGTTTTGTTGATAGGTTGTAGCTGGTATTTCCTCTATTTTTGATAATAACTTTCTTGCTCTTTCAATATTTCCATTTTGAGTGTAAAAACGCACTACTTCAGCATGAATATTGAGATATTCTGACCATTTTTTTTTCTTTTGATATTCTTCTAACTTACTTTCTAAACGATTAATACTTTCGCCATTCAAAGATGAGTTACTTTGAGAAAATACTTTTTTATAACCTCCAAATAAAAAAAGTAAAATGATGAGGTAAGTTGTGGTTTTCATATCTTGGTATAGATTATTTATTTACTGGACTTACGCAATATGCTACTCTGTGTGTCACAGAGCAGGGCTTATAAAACTTGAAACCGTGTCCTGTGGCTCACAGGACACTAATCTGTGTAAGTCCAGTTATTTATAGTTCGTTCGTCTAAAATAGAAAATAAGTATAGAAAATAAAAAAGCAATCTAAGCTCATTTTTTGGCTAGATTGCTCACAGAATTACGTACGAGTTTTTCACTCTCTTAGTTTCTTTTATTCATTTCATCTCTGATTTTGGCAGCTTTTTCATAATCTTCATCTGCGACTGCCTTTTCCATTTCAGCTTCTAGTTCTGTTACAGACATCGTTTCTAATGAAACTTTCTTTTTAGCTTTTTTCTTTTTGGGTTCTTTAGCTCCCTCTTCTTGTTGTAATGGAGCATTTTCATCAGAAGTATTTGTTGTAGTGATACCTGCTTCACGCATAATAGCTTCTGTTGTATAAATAGGAGCATCGAAACGCAAACCAATCGCAATAGCATCAGAAGGGCGTGCATCTACAATTACTTTTTTTCCTTCACGCTCATCTATATAAATCATTTCTGCATAAAAAATACCTTCACGAAGGTCAGAAATAATGATTTCATTGAGTTTAAATTGAAACTGTGTAGCCAAAGACTTGAATAAGTCGTGTGTCATAGGACGTGTTGAAGTAACTTTTTCTATTTCAATAGCTATCGCTTGCGCTTCAAATCTACCTATTATGATAGGCAGACGGCGATTGCCTTCTTCTTCTTCTAAAATTAAGGCAAAAGAATCAGATTGAGATTGGCTAGATGATAGTCCTAGTATTTGTAAGCGAATTTTGTCCACAAGTTTGAGGTATAGAAGTGATATAAAAAATTATCTTATGTAAAAGTTGGCTTTCTGTATCGTGAGTATGTTCTTGCATTTTTTTCAAAAACAAGTTGTAAAACTACAAAAAAATGTTTTGAAAGCCTATATTGTTTTGTATCTCTAAATTATTAATTATCGTCTGAATATAAAATTATCTGCTAAAATTTAGTATATTTCTTATAAACTTATTGATAAACTTGAAAGTCTTTATAAAGTTTGGTGTATTTTTGTTGGAAAATAAGATTTAATAAATTCAAATATATTATATGGCTTCTAAATCAACAGTAAAGGATTCTAAAAAAAAACAACTATTGAAATTTGAAGGGCAAACAGATTTTTATCAAGGAAAAGTAAGAGATGTATATTCTTTTCCCAATTTTGTAGCGATGGTTGCCTCTGACCGTATTTCGGCTTTCGATGTAGTTTTGCCCAAACCCATTCCCTACAAAGGGCAAGTTTTAAATCAACTGGCAGCTTATTTTTTAAAAAATGCCAAAGATATTGTTCCTAACTGGTTTGAAGAAAGTCCACACCCACAGGTAAGCATAGGTAAAAAAGCCAAAACACTTCCTGTTGAAATGGTCATTCGTGGCTATTTGGCTGGACACGCTTGGCGAACATACAAAGAAGGAAAACGAGTTTTGTGTGGCGTAGAGTTACCAGAAGGAATGAAAGAAAATGATAAATTCCCAACCCCAATTATTACGCCTTCTACCAAAGCAGAAAACGGAGCGCACGATGAAGATATTTCAGAAAAAGAAATTTTGAAACAAGGTTTGGTTACAGAAGAGCAGTGGAAACAAATGGTAGAATATACACACTTGCTTTTTAGACGAGGAACTGCACTTGCTGCCGAGCGTGGACTTATTTTGGTAGATACAAAATATGAGTTTGGAGTTTATCAAGATGAAGCTGGAAATGAGCAAGTTATTCTGATAGATGAAATTCATACGCCAGACTCTTCTCGTTATTTTTATGCTAAAGAGTATCAAGAAAAGCAAGAAAAAGGAGAACGTCAAAACCAACTTTCTAAAGAGTTTGTAAGAGAGTGGCTGATGGAAAACGGATTTCAAGGTAAGGAAGGACAGGAAATTCCAAAAATGACAAAAGAAGTGATTGAGCGAATTTCACAGCGTTATTGTCACCTTTATTTTTTACTAACAGGAAAAGAATTAGAAAAAAATCCTATCTTGATGAATGAAGAAAAAATAGCTGAATCTATAAAATCAGTAATCAGTAATCAGTAATCAGTGCAAAACTCTATTTGGGTAACTCTTAGTATAAAGTTTACTGTCTTTTAATGAAAAAATTCGTAATTCGTAATTCGTAATTCGTAATTCGTAATTCGTAATTCGTAATT
>NZ_JAHDIG010000094.1 GCF_020630935.1 Bernardetia sp. | reverse complement strand
CCATAAAAAAACCCCTTCACGTATATGTAAAGGGGTATTAGTAGCGAGAACAGGATAACCTCCAAATCTTTAAAAACCCCCAAAACAAGCGTATAGGGGCATTTTTTATGTTGGCGCACCTTTGGCGCACTCTCAAAATCATTGTTTTTGAGCCATTTTTGGCTATTTCTTGGCGATGAGTACACTATGAGAATAATTTTTTTTGTTAGATATTTTTTAGAAAGACTAACGGAATTACTAGCTTTTTGAGCTATTTTTTAGCTGTTCCTCCAACATTTTGACCTTATCTTCTAATAGAGAAATAACTTTTTCCTTCTCTTTAATCATCTCCTTTAGCAGTTTTTTCTCTTCCATATACTCCGTAGTTTTTTTCTTAGACATTTCTTTGAGGTCTTGCAATCGCTTGAGATTTGCCAATCTTAGTTCCTCCTTCAGTAATTCTATTTGCTCACTTCCTTCACTATCTATATGAGTAGATGCACCAGATAGAAGGTCGTAATATTTGACATTCAGTACCTTAGCTATTTGTTTTATCCTATCTACTGTTAGTTTAGTTTCTCCTCTCTCTATGCGTCCATAGGCATTTTGACTCATCTCTAAAAGTTCAGCAATCTCAACTTGAGATAGACCTTTTAACTTTCTTAGATAAGCTATTTTTATATGAGGCTCTTTGTCTGAGTATTCTACTGGTAACTTCATTATCCGTTTTTTATAACAAAAATAAGGTATGCAATACGGTTAAAAAAACCATAAAGTGAATTTTTTATGCTTAAAAAGTGAATTTTTATTGAGATAAATTTGTTTTTAACCAAAAAATGAATATATTTGAACCATAAATCAGATATTTATAATATGGATACACTCAAAAATAACTTAGAAAAGATTATATCAGAACACGAAAGGCAAGTACAGAGACCTTTTAAATGTTCTCACGATTTTTACAGATTTATAGGAATAGGAAAAAGACGTTTTTGGCAATTAGTACGCAACGAAAAAAATCTTACCATTTTAGAAATGAAGCGATTAGCAGATTACTTCAACGTACATATTTGGGAACTACACGATTTTACTAAAAAATTGCTACCAAAAAATAAAGAATTGTCAGAAGAAGAAGCCAATTATATAGAACGTTTAGGGCTTTCTAAATCCTAGTAGCATCTCGCTGACGAAACAAATCAGTAAACCTCAAATTAACCTCAAATTAATTATGTACCTAAGCTGTCTGTGTTCAGACCATAGGCAGCTTTTAAACCTTACCTCCAAATGAAAAAAATTAGAAGACTATTGATTCTCTTCTTCTTTCTGTATGTGATTTATGCCATACAGACCACACAATTAAATCCTTTTGACTGGTCAGATTTTGCAAGAGTGGACTTTACTTTATGGTTTTTCTTGTTAGGCTCACTAGCTTTAATAACTGATTGAAAGGTGTTTTTATCAACTGTATAAATCAATTTACTATGAAAAATGCCCTTAAAAATCTGCAAGTTTTCCAAGAACTAAAAGAAACTCTAGCACAAGCCTACGGAGCTTTTTTAGTGTGTACAGGCAAAGAAAAGGAGTATTACAGAAATATGTGTTTATGGCTAGATGCAAAGCAAAATTTCTTTGTAGAAGAAGCTAAAGCCTTATTTATTCTTGATACAGGAATTGAAACTCCTAAACCAAGAGCCATCACAGACACAAGCATAGCTCCATCAGCAGCTTAATGTGGACACAAAAAAACCGTATGACTTACTCAATCATACGGTTTTCAAAACCCAGCCAAACTTATAATTATATGCTACCCAACGCAAAAGCAATAATAAATCTGACAAAATCATATTCCACACAGAACAAATATGTAAAATACAACAGAGTAAATATATGCAAAAATCGGCACAAAAACAAACCTCAAAGCAGTCTGTTAAACAGAGCAAAACAACAGAAAAGACTGTCCAAACGGACAAACAAAAAGCATTAACGGACAACAGTAAAAAAACTGTCCAAAACGTCCAAAAAGTACCTAAAATACCTAAAAAACAGGAAAAACAAATGTATTTGAGGGTAGGTACAAAATACTATCGTATGGCAGAAATGCCAACAGGAAAGCATCCAGTTGAAAAAGGAAAATATATCTATGAGAGTGTATTACTCTATTGGGAAAAACAAACCATCATAGACGATTACAACAAGAAGTATCTCTATGATATTCCGAAATATACAGGCTTTATTACCTTTCCTTCTCATACCAATTACCAACAGAGTATCAACGGTTTTTACAACCAATACCACAAACTGAAATTTGAACCACAAGAAGGAGCTTGCCCAGTTACATTAGATTTCGTCAAACATATTTTTGGAGAACAATATGAGCTAGGCTTGGACTATTTGGCAATTCTATATTTAGAACCTATGCAAATATTACCGATTCTCTCACTTGTGAGCAATGAACGAAAAACTGGCAAAAGTACCTTTATTTTTTGGCTCAACGAGTTGTTTGGTTCAAATGCTACTGTAAATGATAATAATGATTTTGAAGGACGTTTTAATAGTGATTGGACATCAAAATTAGTCATTGCAGTAGAGGAAACACTTATAGAGAAAAAGGCAGTCTATGAACGCATCAAAAGCCTTTCTACTGCTAAGAGCCACAAGACAGAAGCCAAAGGAAAAGACAAAACAGAAGGCAAGTTTTTTGGCAAATTCATACTCTGTTCCAATTTTGAGGAAACTTTTATGCCTATTGATGCAAAAGAAATCCGTTTTTGGGTTCGTAAAATTCCAACTTTTATAAGCAGAGGTGTAATAGAAAATGTAGATATGTTAGCTACTCTAACAAGTGAAATTCCTGCTTTTCTCTATTTCCTAAAAGATAGAGGTATAAAAAGTCCTCGCAAAACTCGTATGTGGTTTACTGAAAAACAAATCTACACAGAAGCTCTCCAGCGTGTGATGGATGCAAACATACCTAAAGTTCATAAGGCACTAAGAAACTACATTGAGGAAATTTTGGAGCTTCATAATTTGGAGTATGTAGAATATCCTATGAAGGAGCTAACCGAAATAATGAAAGAGGAAGGTTTAAAAGTAGAAAAAGCCTATCTAAAGAAAGAATTAAAAAACGAGTACGACTTAGTGGCTAGTGAGCCGAAGTGGTATGACTTCTACAACGAAACAACCGAAGGCGAACCTCTAAAAAAGAAAGGTAGATGCTACAAATTTACTAGAGAAGTGCTAGGATTAGAAGATAAAAACATAAAAACTTTGAAAAGCGAAGTTTCTGAAAGCAAGATAGTTAATAGTAATTCTGATAATCCTTTCATTGATTCTACTGAACTTAATACTAAAAATTTCACTAAAGACTTATTTTAATTATGGTTACTTTTTTCGTTATTTATTACAAGTTAAAAAATGCAAAAACACACTTCGTCGCAAAAAAAACGTTCCAAACGTTCCAAACGTTCCAAGATTTTCAAAAATCTATCTTTAAACTACTTATAAGCTACTTTTTTATAAAAAATTTATGGAACAAAGTATGGAACAAATGTGGAACAAAACTGAAAGTGCTAAAAAGTCAAATGAAAGGATTTTGGAACGTTTTTAAAAAAGGCAATTTTGTTCCAAGTTTGTTCCAAGTTTTGTTCCAAGTGTAAATTATTGATTTTCAATGTTTTAACCTCTAAAAATAGGTGTTTTGGAACAATGGAACGTTTTTTTTTAACTCCCCAGCACACTTTTTTTAAATTTTCGTTTTTAACTAATTGATTTACAGTAACTTAACTGCTTATTTTTAATGATTTTTTAGTGTTTTTTCAAGTATTTTAACATATAGGTAATCCTTAGTGTAATCAAGTCATAAATAAAGGCTTTTGAAATAAAAAAGTACACTAAAAGACAACTCTTATATTTTTTAAGCACACAACCCCAAAAGGTAGAATGAACTATACAGTAATAAATAACTTCCTCAATGCTTTTGAATGCGAATTATTCGTAATAGCATTAATACATTTTGATAAATCACAACCTCAATTAAGATTCGTACACAATAGAGAACAGATAAACAAAAGTTTGAAGTTCTATGCAGCAAAGAATGTTCAAGGTTATAATATCTACATAAGACCTAAAACATATAGTGTTGTTTTACTTGATGATGTGAGCCGAGAAAGTCTGTCAGAGCTTGCAAAGTTGCAACCTTGTGCTTTAGTAGAAACAAGTAAAAGTAATTTCCAAGTTTGGCTACAAACATCATTTACTCCACAAAGTAGAGAACAGGCTTTACAAATTTGCAGGAAACTAGCAAAAGACCATGACGCAGATAAAGGAAGCGCAGAACCCGACCATTTGGGACGTTTACCGTCCTTCACAAATCAAAAAGAAAAGCATAAAACAAATGGTGTATTTCCTACTGTATTTCTACACAAATTCAAAAAGAGATTTTCTAGTATTTCTCTAGGCTTTGCCAAAGAATATGACTTAAACACTACTCATTCTACCTCTAGGGGTTGTGTGCTAAAAAAAACAAATAAACAAGGATATGATAGAAGTAGGGAAGACTTCAATACTTGCTGTATGCTAATCCGTCAAAAAAAATCAGATGAGTACATCAGAAACGAACTACTAAGAACAAGCGAAAAAGCCCAACAACGTAGGGATAACTATATAGAACGAACCATTAGAAATGCTAGAAAAGTAGTTCAAAATCAATGAATTTCTCACTAAAAATATAGACAAAAAAAATGGTAGGAGTTAGAGCCTCCTACCAAACTTCATAATTAAATCAATTCTTAAACCTCAAATTAATTAACTATGAATTTCTTTAAAATCATTCGTAAAGGAACATCAAAAACCGTGTCTAAAATACGTAATACTGCTATTTACGATTTTGCAACCGAAAAGTTAGAACCTAAGCCGTATGCACAACAGGCAAAACCGTTGTATTTGGCTAGTAAGTGGTTCTCCAATCTCTACCATTTTCTATCGTGTCTGATAGCTTTCTGTGGACTAGCCTTGTTTGTCTATCCTATTGAAAGCTGGTTTCAACGAGCAGCCATTGGTATCATAGGAACGATTTTACTGGTTCTGATAGAACTAGCTAAATCAAATACAAGTCATTCCGTTTTTTCAACTATTGCAAGAAAAGATAGTGTTAATAAACTGTTCCTTTCTGTTTTCCTTGCAACTACTCTATTTTCCTTTGTTGTGAGTGTATATAGTGCAAAGGAAGCCGTTTTTTATGCAGCTACAACTGACAAAATTACTCAAAATAGTGATGCCCTACAAAGTGAAACAGATAGCCTAAAAAATGCCTTCAACACACGTATAGCTATCGTTCAAAAATCATTGGAAAGCTCATCAGCAACACTAGAAAAATACAAGACTGGTTGGAGAGCCAATACAGCTAGACAAGATTTAGAAAAGGCAAATCAGTCCCTAGAAAAAATACTTTTCGAAAAGGAAAAATCATTGTCAAAAACTTCTGAAAAGTATGAAGGAACAGCAGAAAAAACGACAGATGAAGGAACAAAAACAGCCATCGTAGCAGCTATTTTGTTTGCCATTTTTGAAGCAATGAACGTACTGGCATACTGGTTCTACTACTACTATTTGAGTAACTGTTTACTAGAAAAAGAACTGGTATTGCAGAAAACATCAGACGTAGTAACGAGTGCTATTGATGCTGTAAAGACGTTTGCCGTCAATACGAATGCCGTTACAGGCGTTGCACAACCCACAGCGCACTATCGGAATCCAATAGGTTTTCAGACCAATACTCCACAAAAACAGCAAGACCAAATACCATCAACACCAGTCGTAGAGCAAGGAACGAGAGTTTGTAAGCATTGTGGAACAGCATACGTGTATAAAATTCACAATCAGAAATTTTGTAGTGAGCAATGTCGTATTACCAACTGGAAACAGCGCACAGGCAAAAACTTCAAAAAAGGCAAAAAATCATAAGACAAAAAAAGGGTAGGAGTTCAGACCTCCTACCCAACACACAATTAATTCAATTCTTAAACCTCAAATTAATTTATGTATGTACAGCAAAGTTAAGAAAAATCGCTTTATGAACGTTGTTTTTTATCTCAGAAGAGACCTAAATAACTCAAATAGACTAAGCGTAATTTATTGGTATCTTTCCTATAACGGACAACGCTCTAAAAAATATTCTACTGGTGTACGTGTAGATGCTAAGTTTTGGAGAAAGAGCTATGTTACTGGAGAAAATGCTAAACCTATAAATGATGCTTTGAACAACATCAGAGCAGACCTTACTGACCTCTTTAATGCTTATAAAGATGCTATCGTATCTATTCAAGAGATAGCAGATATTTACAATAATAATCAAGAGCATATCACAGTATTAGGTTTATATGATGACCTAACAGATAGGAAGTCAAGTGAGAATTGGAGTGATGGTACTATAAAGTCTTATAAATCATTTCGTAGAGTTTGGTTAGCTCCTTATTGCAATTCAGTCAGTACACCATTTTACGCTCACACATTCAGACCAAAACACCTAGAAGAACTAGCAAGCAAAATGCGTGAGCATTGTAAAGAAGAGTTTATTAGAAAGTCATTGAGTAAAGTAAAAGCAGCTTTTAATTTGGGTTTTGCTATGGAAAAAATTAAAACAAATCCCCTCAATAATTATAGGCTGTTTTATGCAGAAAGAGACAAAAAAGAATATGTTTATTTGACACCAAATGAGATAGAATCCTTAGAAAATTTGAAATTTTCAAATAAAGAAACTCATTTGGAATTAGCTAGAGATTTATTCCTTATACAATGTTATACAAGTCTTTCCTTTAACGAATTGATAGGATTTGATGCGAATGAACATTATAAGGAGACTGATAACTGGAAATGGATTTTACAAAAACGAGGAAAGACAGACGTATTACAACAAATACCACTACTTCCCAAAGCTGAAAAATTGCTTCAAAAATTAAAGTTCAAATTAAATCCTTCTGTAAATCACAGATACAACGAATATATCCGTATTTGTGCCTACCGAGCAAGAATTGATAAGCACTTACACTCTCATTTAGGACGTATTTCGTGTGGCGCATTTTTGCTAAATAGTGGAATTAGCCTTGAAGTCGTCAGCCGTGTTTTAGGACACACAAATATTAATCAGACTGAAAGAGTGTATGCTAGAATTTTAGATAACTGGAGAGTGAAAGACGAGTTTACCAAAGTCTTTCCTAGTCAAGAGCCACAGGTGCAACAACCACCACAAAACCCATTTTCCACAACTCAAAACTTCGGTTTTACCTACTCATATAGCAAGTAAAATTAACACCTTATAAAATTCTTTTTATAAGACTTGTTTAGAGTATTTCACTTATTTTTTACCACTTAAAAACAATTCTATTATGAATGAAAAAGAGCAAGTATTATCCCTTAGTGAGCAAGGTTTATCTACTAGAAAAATAGCTGCAAAGCTAGGTATTTCTAAGAGCAAAGCACACAGTATTATCAAATCAAACCAAGATAATAATATCTTTAGTTCGTTGTCCGAAAACGTGTCCAGACAGTCAGATAGCGTGTCCAAAAAAGAAAATTGGACGTCCGAAAAACCGTCCGAAAGTGTGTCCAGTATACCAAAAGACACATTTTCTGAACGAAATAGAACCTATAAAAAGCGTTCTCAAGAAGAAATTGATAAGGAGAACGCAGCTATACAGGCTGGAATTGATTTAGAAAATGAGCTAAAATTTAAAGAACACAAATACAAAGGTATCTTTGATATTAATTTACAGATGCTTTTAGATAGCAAAGACTTCGGTATTGAAGACCTTAAAGCAGCAATTAGAGCTTTTACTGAAGGAAAAGAGGTTGTAGATAAACTTGTGTTTGAAGTGTCCAAATTTACTGGAGAAGAAGAACAATTTGGTTTTTCTAACTTCTTGAAAGAAGTATTGATGTATTTGCGAAAAGCAAAAATCAAAATGGAAACATTTACTCCAGAGGAACTAGAAGATGATAGTGATTACAAATTTGTAATCAGTAAGGAGTTGATTGAATACGAGTACGATGAAGAACTAGAGGACGATGATTATGACGATGATGATGAAGAGCAGGAGCAGGGAGAATACGAAACTATCGTCAGAGTTCAGCTATGGGGAAAATACTCTAAATTAAAGTCCAAAATAGAGAAAAGAATAGAACAGAACTCTCTAGGAATTTTTGATAGTAGCCAAAACAATCAATATTATTATTAAGTCAAGTATTTGTATTCCCATCAAAAAAGCTAAGTATTCTGTACTTAGCTTTTTTTATAGCCTTTTAGGAACATTTCCTTATACTATTTTTATTGA
This sequence comes from Bernardetia sp., assembly GCF_020630935.1. Lineage (NCBI taxonomy): Bacteria > Pseudomonadati > Bacteroidota > Cytophagia > Cytophagales > Bernardetiaceae > Bernardetia > Bernardetia sp. The sequence goes on along the minus strand of NZ_JAHDIG010000094.1, from coordinate 6,275 downwards.
TGCTATTTTTAATAGTAGTAATCGTGTAATATATCCTTTAGGCGAACTGTTTTATTTGATACAATGTCGTAACCAAAATCATTTTTAAAGTCTGTTATTTTGTTCTTCCAAGAAGTAATATCCTCATCAATCATATTTGCTTGGGAAAGTAAATTATAATAAGAGATTCTCTCGTTTATTGAGGTACTAGATAGCAAAAGTTCTTTAATGGCTAGTCCAAAGTTTTTATCTCGTCTTAGTCTTTCAATCATTGGAATAAAAAAGAATTTATGATACTCTTTAATATCACCAGCATTAACAGAAATATTCTTTAAGAAGTCTATTAAATTATCAACATCTCGGAATAGAAATTTGAGATTAAAACCAACATAATTATCTACATCTACAGATATTTGACTTTCAACTAATTCATCGAACATTTTTTTAAGTATAGGCTCATCTGACCACCCATTACATAATGCTATTATTCGCCCTGAATCCCAAGAATCTCTAACCTTCTTAACTTCTTCATAAACCTGATTGTCATTTTTAAAGTTTATTCCTAGTAATCTACCTGCAAGAATTCTATTTCGTTTATCAGAATCATTAATAAAACGCAATAAAATTTCTTTCAAAATTGGACTTTTAGGGTTTGTTCTATTTAGAAAGCTAATTATAGAATTATTTCTAATTGTAGCTGCATTATTAGAAATAAAATCCATTATATAGCTGTATGTAGGTGATGACCTTGTAGAATATCTTGCAAAGAATCCCCAAACATACTCAGCATCTTTCTTTAATTTTAGATTTTCTATTATTACATTCAAATCTTTATCGGTGCTTGAAACGAGATAATCAAAATTGTCAATTAAAGACTTAATCATTATACGACTTGAAGATGCTCTATATGTGTAGTAATTGAAAATGTCGAGGTGTCTTGATTTATTTTTACTGTTACTTTCAATATCCTCTACGTCAAAATAATCGCCTAATTTTTCAGAAATTAAATATCCTGAAAATGCAATGCTTCTTTTAATTTTGTAGTCAAAGCCTCTTGCAAAAACTAATGGTTTACTTAAATCTATAATCTTATTTACGTTACTTTTTTTGATATGATTGAATAAGCAAACTGCCATGTCAGCCATAACTTCTTCTTCTTTCTCTGCTCCGAATTCACTTAGAACTCTTTCAACTTCTTTTGGTAATATTGATAAGTCGGTAAAGGATTCTATAATCAACAACCTAAACTCTACTGATAAAGGAATTGACTGCTTTAACAATTTATCTTCATTTGAAATCAGTTCAGGGAAATATTGAAGAGATATAACATACAGACTATTATCGTTTTCTATTCTTTCCAAAATATATCTTCTCACGGTTTCATTTGAGTGAAAATGCTCTATAACCACATCAAGAGCATAGTAGTATTGATTCCAAATATCTTTAGACAAAGAATCAAATTCATCAATAAGTTTTTCCAAGATGTTTGTTTCAAAATACCTTTTATCAATTCTAATAAGTGAGTCAATAGCTCTTTCTCTGTGAATTACTTGTTTATCAAATAAAATTTCTTCAAGCAATTTAATAGCTTCTTCTTTTTCACTACTATCAAAAACTCTATAAATTAAGTGAGCAGAATATGAGGCTGTATTTTTATCAATAGTTCTAAAGTACTTTTTAAGTTTTTCTATTATTTTTTTATCTCCTTTCCACCCATCTAAAAGTGCTTTAACATTCCAATGAGGAGCAGTTCTTATCTTGGGCAGTTTTTGAAGAAGTCTTTTTTTTATGTTTTCAGTATGAACAAAAATACTTGCAAATGCAGCTTCAGGACTTATATAATTGTACTTTGGGAAATCCTTGTTCAACCATTTTTCAACAACAGGAATTAGTATTTCATTATCATTGAAGTAATAATCTAGATGTTGAAACATTTCGTATTCATCAAAAGAAAAAGAGTATTCATAATTCTCAAATTCAGATTTAAGAGTGTTAATTACATCTAAGTCTTTATTGAATGAGTGAAAAAGCACGTTCCAGGCAATACCCCTATCAATTGAGATTTGATTTTCTCTATAAGAACTGTTTCTACGGACAGAGTCCAATAGTACCTCTTTTAGAAAATTATTGTCATTAAACCCATCTATTAATAGTTTAATAGCTTCTTTGCCTAATTGATAAGGTATTTGATTTATAACTTGTAATATTGACTGTAAGTCCTCTTGAGAGTGCTTTTTTGAAAAAATCTTATGCTTATAAAGGTAGAGTTGAACTATTGAGACTTTAATATCAATAGAGTTTAACAGTTTATCTCTTTCTTGTTCTTCAATGTCGTCTGAGATTATGCCATTAATTGCAAATGCTAAAATATCAGGGTTTGAACAGTTTAAAATAATATCTTTTAAAAAGCTAAAAACACGATTGTCTTTTATGTGTCTTTGGAATGTGTAAGAAGCGTCATATCTTAACTGCATTTTGCCATTTATAAACCCTTTTTTAAGGAAATCTAATTGTAAATCACTCAACCGTTCAACCTTTCTTAGTGCGTAAATACGTGTATCTGCATATTTATTTTGATTTGGAAAATATTGTAATAAAAATTTCTGTGCTTTTTCTTTCAATTTTCCATTTTGAAGTGCATTGAGAAGTCGTCTTAACAGAGCTTCTTTATATAGTGGGTCTGTTTCATATTCAAAATCAGAAATAATGGAACTAAATGAACTATTAACAATTTCATTTGGAGCATTATCTAAGTCAATTACAACTTCGTATGAAATTAGCTTTAGGTAGTCTTTTTGGTAATTTTCACAAACTGCTCTTTTCAATGCTTCAAAATAAGTCGTATATTTTTTTCTTTGCTTCACTTGCATCAAACCAAATAGATTTACGATTACTTGATGGAAGGTAGGGTTAGCAGCATGTTGCGTTATGAAGCCTTTCACATCATCTTCATCTGAATCATATAAATATTGTGCAGCTAGGAACTCTTGAAATTGTTTATGTCCAAAGGAAATCTCATCATTTGATTTCTCAATGATAATTCCAAAGTTGTTTGCACCAACTTCTATTAACTCTTCACTACGTACCTTTGATTTTGCTTTATCATACCCTGCATACTCAATAAGATATTTTTCAATTGTTTTTTGTGCTTCACTTTTTAAAATTACACCATCATTACTTTCTCTCTGAATAAAAATCGCAAGTTCACAGAAAATATCCTTAAAATCTATATCATTTGTTTTTTCTTGTACGATTCCAGCACCAGTTAAACGTTTTGTAGGGTGCTTTTTAATTAAGTATTGAGTTATTTCTTTAAGTGCTTCTAGTTTATTTTTAGGTAATACTGAATCTTGCATTTTTTGAACTATTAAAATGCTTAACAGCAATGGTGTTTCTGCTAACTTTTTCAAATCTCCTGCTTGTTCCAGTTCTTTTACAAAATTATCAGTTAAAGTTCTTGAATAGTCCTTATCTTGAGTATCATCTTGCAAAGAAGTCCATTTGGTGTACCACTTTTCAATAAAATCCCTCTGTTGTATTTTAGAGAAACCTGCAAGATTTAAAATATTCAAATTTGTAAAGTTCTCTTTCAACATTCTAAAACCATAAGGTCTGCTAGAATAGAGGATTTTACAATTATATAATTCTCTAATTGTTTCTATACGCATTATTGCTTGGTGGGCAGACGAAATACTACTCCACTCATCAATTCCATCAATAACCAAAAATAATCTTTCATCCTCTAATGCTTCTTTTGTAATATTGAACAAGTGGTTTTTACCAAAACTTTTAAACCAAAGATTGAGTATTTCAAGAATACCTAAAGAATCATTTTGGCTAAGGTGTTTTGTGATAAATGCAAAAGGTAACCAAACAGGTAAGGCTTGTCCATACTTCTGCGAAATATTTTCTAATTCAGGATTTGAACTCAAAATATCTAAGGATATGTATCTAAGTAAGGTACTTTTTCCTGCTCCAGGGTCACCGATTACTATATTTCTATTGTTATTTGCTAATACGTCATCTATTTTTACTCTGACATCAATACTGCTATCTTCTACATCATTATGAATATCCCAATGTCTTCGTCTAACTTCATTTTCTGACTGAAAATAATCATAATGATAGTACTGCTCGTGATTTGTTGTTAATAATGGGTTTTCTTTGTAGGATTCAAAGCCTTCTTCCTTGATATTTGTAAGAATATCTGGAACGATAAATCTATCTTGTAAATTATATGGACTATTTAATTCTTTGATTGGAATTCCAGGGTCTTGAATATTAAAAATGGTTGAGTAAAATTCATACAATTCCTTTCTAAATTTGGCAATTTCTCCTGCATCAAACTTTTTTGACTTTGAAAGTTTTTGTAAAGCGAGTTCTCCGTTAAATTTTTTTACCCATTCTAAACCAAAAAAGTCAAAAACAATTTGAGGTTTAGTTTTAAGAAGCCTAGACAGTTGAATCTTGTCCCACTTTATTAAAGTTAAGTTTTCTTTTTCGAGTTCAGTTTTTAGTTCTTCAAATCTGTCTTGGACTTGCGTTTTATTCCATTCGCAAGAAGTGCATAAGTAGAGGCTTTCACTCTTACTGTAAAAACTTTTCTTTTTAAAATATTGTACAGCGTTATTTATATTGCTCAAATCAAATTTTTGATACCTTTTACATTGGTAAGCACTATATTTTCCATTTGCTTGTCTTGCAAAAATGTCTATTCCTTCTTGTGCTTGCCCCTTTGTACCATAAATTTCACAATCATTTATAGAAAAATCTATTTGTACAACAGCTAAACAAAGTTTTTCAAAATCCTCCCAAGCTAACTTTTCTAAAGGAAGTTCTTGAACTGTTGTTTCAATAGGTGGATCAATTATAGTTTGATTCGGTGTATGTAGATAGCTTAGGTTCATTCTTTTGTTCTGATTGTCGTGTGGGTTCATAAATATTCTATAAAGGTATGTACAATAGGGTTACCTAGCTGAAAATGCTGATGTACTTCTTTAAAGTCATTTTTGTAAGAAAGTTAAATCTCTGGAAAGTTATTTTTGATATTTTCAGAGCTATATACACCTAATCCACGCATATAAGTTCTTGTTTGGTCTAAACTGTGATGCCTACATTGTTGGCTAATTTCAAGTACATCAATTCCATTTTTATAGGCAGCTACTACTCCAGTATGTTTCCAACTGTATAAAGTGTATCCTTTTGGAAATTTTAATCTATCCTTGATGACTTTGTATTCCTTAGTAAACTGACCTTCTTTAGTAGGTCTTTTTGAAGGGACACCATCTATTCCGAACAAATAATGGTCTGCATGATAAGATAGAAAACCACTTCTTGAGAGAGCTTGCATCAAAGGTGTAGGAATATCTATTCTCTCATTTTTCTTATTCTTTGATATTTCGGCAGGAATAAATAATTTATTTGTATCAGTTTCTACATAGCCTACTTTCAAAAAACGTATTTCTTGTGGTCTGACAAAGGTGTAAAAGAGAATCTGGCACACTAACCATAAATTAGGATTTTCCTCACTTACAACTTCTTTGATTTTTCTTCTTTGTTGGGCGTTGTAAAATTGATGAGCCTTTGATTTGTGTACCTTAGCTTTCTTAAATTTTTCCATCACATTCTCATCTACATAGCCTAAGATTTTTAAATCTGATAGTAAGGCAGATATAGTAGTGCCGTATGAGTTTCTAGTTTTATTACCTATTCCTTTCTTTTGCTGTAAAGTATTTAGGAACTCGGTAACGTGTGATGTATGTAAGCTACGAATGGCAAGGTCTGGGTAGTTTTCATTGAGAAACTCAAAAAAGTATTTTAAATGGCTTTTATAGCTACTTACAGTCCTTTTACGAAGTCTAGGTTTAGCATTATCAAATGCAAGTTGTAATGCGTTTACAGAGGTTTCTATTAGCTTCCTACGCTCTTTTTCTTTTATCAGCTTCTCGTTATTTGAAGGAACATAAATATTGAACTCCTTTAAATCACGGTTTATTTCTTCTGCTAATTCTTCATTAGCATCTTTGTAGGTTCTCTTTCTGACTAACTTCTTTTTTTCGTTATCCCACACCCAAAACTCCACATAAGGTCTTTTCCCATCAACAAATTTGGCAGGCTTATAAGGAAACTTTTTATTTTGGCTTTTATCCATTCCTTGCTTATTGTAATATTCAAAGAGAGTTAGAAAAGCTGTGCTGGCGACAATTCCTAAAGTTTGGCGCAAACTTGGCGCAAAACCAATAAAAAACCCCTTCACGTATATGTAAAGGGGTATTAGTAGCGAGAACAGGACTCGA
>NZ_JAHDIG010000093.1 GCF_020630935.1 Bernardetia sp. | reverse complement strand
GGACAAGATAAGGATGGAATCTTGCGCTAGAAAACCATTCTTAAACAAGTTCTAGATTTTTTTTCTAAAAAACAAAATAAAACAAAGAAGCAATAGAAATCATAGAAGTTACAACAGCCGAAGCAATACACCACTTTTTCCAATTATCTGATTTAGTAAAAAATAACAATATTAAAGTTATTATTGGATTTATAAAAATTATTGAAACTGTTCCTAATCCTACTATAATCAACTCCCCAGTTCCTTGAGGTGTTATTTCTAACAAGTAAAATATCACTCCTACTAAAGAAATATTGGCAAGAAAAATAACCATCCAAGGTTTGTAGTTCCAAGATATTGCTATTTCGTTTCTGTCTAATATTTCCATTTTTAAAAAATAGTGTAAGTTAAATGGTTTGCCTTTGAAAATCCAATAATAATTTACCAAACATATTTTATTGCATAAATATTTAAGCCAAAAAATATTCCTAAACTAATGAAAAAAACATCTACCACAAACCACTTGAACCAATAATCCCTATACATAACAAGTGAAATCAAAGTCATAGCAGAATTGAGAGCAATCATAACACATAGCCCAAGCCATAAATCTGTAGCCAATTCAAAACTGCTAAAATACATACACAAAGTCCATAAAGCAACAGCCACAAAATTCATTATCAAGACAATATTCCAAGTCGTTTTTATAGGTGTTTTCTCTTCTTTATCTAATATTTTATTTTCCATTTTTTAGAGTTAGCTGTATAAAATAATGAAGGATATAATCAGCGTACATACAGATACTAAAAAGGCATAACCTGTAACAGTCATCTATTTTTTGCTGTATCCGTTGGATAGAATATAAGATATAATTCCTGCAATAAAGTTGATTATGAAAATAGAAAAGACAATGATGAAAAGGAGAGGAAGTAAGATAGCATCTTTATCAAGCATTCCTATTTGAACACTATCAGCAAATAAAAATTGGAAAAAATAACCAATTCCAATGACACCCAAAATTCCATTTGTAATTAAGATAGGTTGCTAACTACTTTTTTTTACTCTGTTCTTCTCTATCTAAAATATTTATCATAATTATTACTCCATTTTATTATGTATGAATTACGAAAATACTAGAAAAATATAAATGATTCCACACAAATCTATTGTAGATAACAGCATCACAAAATACTTTTTCCATTGTTTATCAGAAGAGAGGAGTAAACCTAACGTCGCTAATAGATTAATAAGAGCTACACAAATAGAGGCAAGCAATAGACTAATAAAAACTCCTTCAGGAAATATAAACTCAGAAGTAAAAGTGTACTCATCTGAAAGAAAGTACCACATAACTAAAATTACTATTAGCATAAAAAAAACTCCATTTATAATTAAAACAGGTTTCCAAGAGCTATTTTTTCTGTCATTCAAATTTTCTTCTGTATCTAAAATATTATCCATATCAAATGAAAAATTAAGACTAAACGATAAAAAAGTCTATAGTTAAGTTTTTGAGTGTCTTATGAGCTGATATATTATTTTTTAGTAATATGATTCACTATAGTTTGAGCAACTTTCAAATTTCCATGTTGGGATAAATGACAAATATCTATATAAACATCTTTTTCATAATTGTCAAAAGTATGACTTATATCATAGCTCAATATATCTTGTTTTGTTTTCAAGCTATCTAGTTTATCTCTGAAAGCTGGATAACATGTTTCAAAATATGCTAAATCATAAGCAGTTCTTTGATAAGGATTACTAATCAAAGTATCTTTTTCAAAGTTAGTATGTGGTTTACGAGAGGCTAACTGAGGTTGTAAAAAATGAAAAAAAGTAGCTTTTTTCTTTTTACAAATAGCATTTGCTCTTGCTATATCTTCTATATAACTAGTAGCAATACTATCTAAATAATAATTAAATTCTTTCCTTTCAGTTAGGTTATTGGAAGTTAGAGCAGGTTCAACTGGACCGTATGGATATAGTAACCAGTTAATTAACATAGATTTTTGATGAAGTAAAATATAAAGACGTTCACGCAGTCGGTATAAAAAAACTAATATAGAAGATAAAAAATTATTTTGACTTGATTTCTGTGCTAATGCTTCTTCTATTGTTGAAATCCCTTTGATAGAATTATTTACACCATCATAAAAGATAACAATATCCTTTTCTTTTACGCTATCAATCATTAGTTCTAAGTTGGCAAGTTGTGTTGGTGTACTAACTCCTGCAATACCACAATTTACTACTCTCATAGAGGGATAGGTATCTAAAATAAAACGTTGTAAATAACTTGGTAATGTTAAGCTATCAGGAACTTCTCTACAAAAAACTGTTGAACCTCCAAAGATGTAGAGTTTTGATTGAGAAGAAAAGTTATCTATATTAGGTGTGTTGGTAGTACGACGTCTGTTGTTTTCAATCGTAAGATATGGATTTTGTGGAGCTTCCAAATACACAGCATTTTCTTTACTAGGATGTTTTATTCTTTCTATTTCTAATGAATCATAATTTTGTGCAAACCATTTTACATCATAGTCGGAATTTTGTAATGGTGGAGGTATAGTTTTTTTAAAGGCTGTTCCACCTAAACGTTGATAAGCCAACTTATCCTCATCTACCAATATTCTAGCAAAACCTTCCAAAATTCCTAGGAAAATTATGATAGTAATTCCCATAATGGTAAAATTAATAAACAAGTCCTTATGAAATAGAAGAGATTTTTTTTTGCTCAAAAAAAAACTTATGAGGATAATAAAAAGAGCTACATAGTAAAGTTTTATAGCAATTAATGATAAAAAATCAGTAATTTCTCCATTAGATGCAAAAATAAAACCTATTATATGGGGTATAAAAAACAAAAAAATATAAATAGGTAGATAATATATTTTGTATTGAAGCTGTTTACCCAACATTTTGAACTGATTTTATGAGACTATCTTCTTAAAAAATTAATCAAAAGTATGGACTTCTAAGAATAAATCCTAATTTTGCAAATTATCGCTTTCTACATCAATACTAGCAAATGAACATTCTCGGTATTTCAGCATTTTATCACGATTCGGCAGCAGCATTACTTCAAAATGGAAAAATCATTGCAGCAGCTCAAGAAGAACGCTTTACAAGAATAAAGCATGATCCGAGTTTTCCAACAAATGCCATCAAATATTGCCTAGAAGAATCTGGTCTAACTTTAGATAAACTAGATGCAGTTGTTTTTTATGACAAGCCTCTTTTAAAATTTGAACGCCTTTTAGAAACTTATTACGCTTTTTCTCCCAAAGGTTTAGTTTCTTTCTTAACAGCTATTCCTGTTTGGCTCAAAGAAAAAATGTTCTTGAAAAGAATGATTTATCAAGAGCTAAAAGAAATAGAAGACTACAACAAAAAAAGTTTTAAACTACTTTTTCCAGAACATCATTTATCACACGCTGCAAGTGCTTTTTATTCTTCTAATTATGAAGATGCAGCTATCCTAACGATTGATGGGGTAGGTGAATGGGCGACTGTTTCGATTTGTCATGGAACAGGAAAAGATATAAAAATATTAAAAGAGCTTCAATTTCCTCACTCTTTGGGGCTTTTATATTCTGCTTTTACTTACTACACAGGTTTTAAAGTCAATTCGGGGGAATATAAATTGATGGGACTTGCCCCCTATGGCAATCCAGATGATGAACAGACCAAAGAATTTGTAAGAAAAATCAAAGAAACACTCTGCCATATTTATCCAGATGGTTCAATTTGGCTAGACCAGTCGTATTTCAACTATGCGACAGGGTTGCGAATGATTAAGGAAGACAAATGGGAAAAGCTATTTGGTGTTCCTACACGCAAATCTGAATCACCGATTGACCAAGTGCATTGTGATTTAGCTTTAGCTATTCAGCAGGTAACCGAAGAAGTGGTTATTTTGATGGCAAAAGAAGCACAACAGCTTACAGGGTCAAAAAATCTTTGTATGGCAGGTGGTGTAGCTCTAAATTGTGTAGCTAATGGAAAACTAGAGAAAGCAAATATTTTTGAAAATATCTTCATTCAACCAGCAGCAGGCGATGCAGGAGGAGCTTTAGGAGCAGCGCAGGCAGCATATCACATTTATTTTGGGCAAGAAAGAGAAATTACAGATGCCTTAGACCAAATGCAAGGGAGCTATCTTGGTCCTCAATTTTCTGAGCTAGACATTCAGAAAATGGGTAAAAAATACAATGCCGTCTCTGAAAAGTATGCTAGTTTTGAGGATTTGGCACAGAAAACAGCTTCACTTTTAGCAGATGGAAATGTAATTGGTTGGTTTCAAGGCAGAATGGAATTTGGACCTCGTGCATTAGGAGGAAGAAGTATTTTGGGAGACGCACGTAATCCAGAAATGCAGAAAAAACTCAATCTAAAAATAAAATATAGAGAAGGTTTCAGACCTTTTGCGCCTTCGGTATTAGCTGAAAAAGTAGAAGAATACTTTGAGCAAAAATCGCCTTCTCCGTATATGCTTTTAGTACAGCCTGTCAAAGAATCTCGCCAAAACAAGCTGCCAGAAAATTACAATTCGCTACCTCTGATGGAAAAATTGTATTTCCTAAGAAGTGATTTGCCTTCTATTACGCATATTGATTACTCAGCTCGTATTCAAACGGTTCATAAAGAAACTAATCCAAGATATTGGAAACTAATTTCTGCTTTTGAAGAGCAAACAGGTTATGGCTTGGTTGTCAATACAAGTTTTAATGTACGTGGAGAGCCTATTGTTTGTACTCCAGAAGATGCTTATAAATGTCTGATGCGTACAGAAATGGACTATTTAGTGATAGGAGATTTTATTTTTGATAAAAAACTTCAACCAGAGTGGGCTGAAAAAGACGACTGGCGTACAGAATTTGCATTAGATTAAATTGTAAAACATACTTTAGCGTGTTTCAAAAACCTATTATAAAATAAAAAACTATGGATTTTTTAAAAGACTTGTGGGCATTTTTAATGCAGCGTAAAAAATTTTGGCTTGCTCCAATGATTATTATTCTGATGCTTTTGGGTGTCTTGATTGTAATTGGTGGTGGTTCGGCTATTGCTCCTTTTATTTACACTTTATTTTAGTATTAAATTACTTATCTTATTTCGTTGCTTGTGTATTTTGCACAAGCAACACAATTTATCTTAGCGTATGCAACGAGAAAAAGTAGTAGAAGCCCTACTGGCTATTATGGTTGGTCTGATGGTTTTTTACTTTGTTTTTAAACTTCCTATTTTGCTCTATATTTCTTTTGGAATTGGTGTAGTGGCTCTTTTTTGGAACTGGCTCGCAGAAAAAATAGCTTGGGTATGGCTCAAGTTTGCGAGTATATTGGGAGTTATCAATGGAAAAATATTGCTTTCGATTGTCTTTTTTATTTTTCTTACTCCAATAGCTTTTTTGAATAAATTATTTTCAAAAAATCCGTTACAACTTAAAAAACAAGACCAAAAATCAGTTTTTGTGGAGCGAAATGTAACATATAAAAAAGAAGATTTGGAAAATATTTTCTAGGTCTTTTAAATTCTAATATGACTTTCAATAGAGTATGAAATTCAAAGTAAAGTTAGTTTTTCTCTTAATTATTTCTAATTGTTTTGTTTTCTTTGTAAAAGGTAGAAGCATAGATGTTACAGGAAAGGGACATGAAATGTTAGATATTGTTCTTGATGGACTCGCAGAACTCAAGAAGAATATGATGTAGAGAACTGATACGTAATAAGACGTTATAAGAAATTGGTAGTGTACAAATTTATTTTTTATTGAAATTAGGAAAACTACCAAGACTAAATTTTTCTATTAAAAAAGGCTGTCCGAAAAGGTCAGCCTTTTTTGTAAGTTAAAATCTCACTTTTTTTATAGAAAAGACAGTGCTTTCTGCATTTCTTCCACCGTTACTTTTTCATACGTAATATTGACTGTTTCCTTGCCTACCTTTGTTTTGTGTAGAGCCATATACAAGTCTTCTCCTTTCTTACGAATACCAAAAATAGTAATTTCTTCTCCTTTAGGAATGTTATCAAAACGGTTTTGTATGCCATTTGAACTTCCCTCCATCACAGAATTGATACTATTAAAAATTACTCGTACGGGTGTTTTAGAATTGACAAGTAAATCTACTTTTTGACTGTTAGGAACACCATAAAAACGGTCGCAGTTTATCCAACCCAAGCCACTCACAGAAAAAGCATAGGAATCTAAAGCACGAGCAGAAAGTTGAGAAGCATTTTTTGCTACGTTTTTATTATAACGGTCTATACATCTTTGACGATAAGCATCATAAGCAGCTTGTTTTTGAGGATTATCTGTTTTGAGATAATTATTTAAGTGGCGAGTCATTGTATAGTCTTCAACAAAACCTCTTTTTGTAGTCTCTATGATGCCTGTCCAAACAAGAATAGGTTGTTTGCGTTTTTTATAGGAAATTGCATAATCTTCATTACTATTGCGTTGTGTTTTCTTCCAACTTCTAAACTCTTCTTCTCCTTTTTCTAATAGGTTTTTCCAACCCACAGACTGAATATAAAAAGAAACTGTCTCGCCTTTACAAGCTCCCGTTTTTGAAACAGTTGTACTTAGGCGAAGTCCACTAGAAGAGTTGATAGAACGAATAATTGTAGTTTTGTCTAAGGCATAACGAGTTTTTTTGAGTTCTTCAACTACCTTAGCCGTTCCGTCTTTTCCTATCGTAATGGCAAGCTGTACGGTATCTCTAAAAATACGGTCTTCTGTATTTGGATTTTCATAGAATGAAAACTGATACGATTTAGATTTTTCAATACTCAAAGTATCTTTTCCTTGTTGATAAATGCTCATATATTTGGGCGTTTTTTCTTCTCTTTTCTTGTTTCTATGTGCTACACTTCTAAATTCATTTGTGTATTTTCTGTTTTTCTCTACATCTACTTGAGAAGAAAGGGCTTCTATTTTTTCAGAAACTAATTTTGCATCAGCACATTCACATGGGTTTCTATTAGTCTGATACTCATCTATTCTGTCTTCTTTACCTAAAAAAACAAGATTATAAAAATCTCTTTTTGCTGGAATACCTTTTATTTCTATTGCTCGCCCATTACTTCGCCAAGAAGAAGGAGGATTATTTACATCATTCAAATTAACACTTTCCGTAAGATTTGCAATAGAAGAGTTAGAAGCTAAATAGACCTGCATACCCTTTTTATTTCTCGTTTTAGTATTGAAGGTCGGCATTTCTATATCGATATCCTTTTGGAGTTTTACTTTTCTACCTTCAGAAGTTGCTTCAAGATGTAGCATTCCACCACTTTCTAAAAAGCCACCTTTTGTATTGGTTGCTAAGCCAGAGAGCAAAACGGTTTGCTTGTCGTAAAATTCTTTTACCTCAAATTTTACAGGTTCTTTTACTGGGCTTCCATCTGCAAAAACAAATGTTCCTGAATCTATATGAATATACGTTCCCAAATCGCAATAAATTTCCTGCTCGTCATTGTTTTTTATTTCAAAAACTTGTGTTTTGGGAGCAAAACGCTTGAAAAACTCTGATGAATCTTGGGCAGAAAATGTATCATAGACCATTTCATCGTCAGAAATAAGTGTGCTTCGCTCATCTTCATTGTCTGAATAAACTGGACGAATTGCATTGGGCTGTTGTTCTTGAAGAGCTACTGAATTATCTTCTTCTTGAGTTTTAGTATCATTCGTAGTAGAATTTTCAGTAGTTATGGTTGCTTCTTCATTTGTTTTTTCGCTTTCCTTCTTGTCAGAAGAACAGGAACTTACCAAAAACAGGAAACACACTGAAAGAGTGAGGAAAATCGAATTAAAATCACGAATAGAAAAGTTGCTGGTTTTCATAGTAGTTGAAGTTAGGATTGTGAGATAATTGAATTTTTAAACTGGCTTTAATCTTTAAATGCTTTTTGGAGGAAAAAGTAACAGAATTATATCAAGAGGTAATCTAGCTGGTCTTGCATTTCTTTGAAGGTTACTTCTTTGTATTCTAAATGCTCTTCTTGAATTGCTCCTGTTCCCATGACAGTTTTTTGAAGTGCCATCAGTATTTTTCCATCTTTTTTCTTTAAGCTAAATAGTATGACTGGTTCGCCTTTCAAAACACTTACAAAGTGTGAGGTTTCGTGATTTCCTCCTAATCTACTACTGATTACACTATTTACTTTTTCAAAAATCAGAGATACAGGAAATTTTGTTTGTGTAACAAGAGTTGGACCTCCTCTCATAAAACCTCTATCACAGTTTGTCCAGCCTAGCTTCATTGTTTTCATGATGTAATTAGTTGCTAAGACCGTGGAAGGATTATTTTTCGTTTTTTCTTCTACCCCTTTGGCATATTTTGCCTTTGCTATATCATATTGTTTTTTCAGTTCTTCATCTACATATTTTTTATAAGTTCTATTTTTTCCTTCATAGTAATATTCGTTGTTATAGCGAGTTTTCATTGTCTTGATAACTCCTGTCCAAACCATAATCGGATTTTTTCTTTTTTTGTATTTGATATGATATGCCTCTTCTGTTCCTTTTTGTATGCGTTTCCATGTTCCTCTTTTTCCTTCTACTTCTGGCAAAACTTCTGAAAGAGATTGTATAGAATGCAGAAAAAAACGATTTTTAGATTGTGGACAAATATCTCTCTTATTTAGATTTGCAGTAACGAAAAGTCCACTAGTTGAGCGAATGGCTGTTTGTGTATGATAGCTTTCAATCGCATTATTTGTGCTTTTTAGCTGTTCTACTACCATTCCAACACGATTTTTCTCAATTTCAAAAGCAATGCGAAGCGTATCGTAATAATAAGTCGTATCTTCCAAAAAAGGATAAAAGTTATATACTAAATGGCTTGGCTTCCCAATAATGCGAGTGCTTTTGTCTACTGGAAAACTACTACGGTATTTATCTTTTAACTCTGTTTTTTGTATTCTCTCCTTTAAAAATTTAGGTTCTTTTATTGGATGTGTAAAATCAATTTCATAGGAGATAGCTTCTGATAACGTTTCTACTTTTTCATACACTAAATGCGTATCTGCACAGTCGCATTCTGTGTCTTCGGTTTTGTCAAAGCGATGTTCTAGCATTCCCATATATTTCCATTTGAAATAATCTTGTTTTGGAACTTCTACTCTAATATTTTTTCCATTTGTCTGCCAAGTCGTTGGAGGGTTGAGGGGAGAATTTATATCAGAAGAAAAACGAGTAGAATTATTAGAGGCAAAATAAACTTTCATGTCTTCTTGACTGCTTACCTTTGTATTGGCAGTAGGCATTTCTATTGTAATTTCTTTTTTTAGTTTGACTTTCTTTCCTTCTGCTGTGGCTTGCAGATGCACCATCCCACCACTTTCTAAAAATCCGTTTTCTGTTTGAGTTGCCAAGCCTGCTAATAGGATTGTCTTTTTATCATAAAATTCCTTTAGTTCTACTTTTACCTCTGATTTTACAGGTGTTCCATCTTCAAAGACAAAGGAGTTTTTTTCTATGGCGATATGTGTACCTCGTTCTCCAAAAATATGTTGGTCTTTGTTAGAGTTTATTATAAATGTCTGCGTTTTGGGAGAAAATCGCTTAAAAAATTCTAATGAATCTTGCTTAGTAAATGAATTAGAATCGTCTGAATCTAATCTATTAAGTATATTATCATTTGCTATAAGTTCATCTCTGTCACTTTGATTTTCTTGGTTAGGACGTAATGTATTGGGTTGAGAAGTAGTATTGCCTTCCGTTTTTATAGTTTCATTTACAATGTTTTCATTATTTTTCTTATCCGATGTACTTTCTTGACAACTCATAGTTATCAATAGTAAAGAAAAAAGAAAAAACAGATTTCTTTTAGAAAATGAGTTACTTTTCATGGAAAAAATGATTAGATGAGTAGTTAAGATAGAATGATATTATTTGAGATGAGTAAATAGCCTTACACCATCGAAACGTAAAAATTTTAGATTAGTATAGTTTTTTTTGACTTTTTTTAAATTTCTTTCATTTCAAATAAAAAGACGTAATGAAGAAAATACTCTTTGCCACTTATACCTTACTCACTTTATTCATTATCTGCTTGTTCAGTTATTCTACTTATACAAGTGAAGAGAAAAAAGAACTTCGTAGAATAGGTAATGAAAATCATTATGTTATCTTGGATACGACATACGATGCTACGATTATTTCAGAGAGTTCCCTGATTGCTAATCATACAAGTATTTTTCCGATTTACTTTTCTGATTCTACTTTTTATTATCGCACCTCAAAGAATTTGGAAAAAAAATACGCTACTGCTAAAAATGATTCTTTGCTACTCTCAGTATATAGCCACGGAATGACTGGAGCATCCGTTGATATAATCATTACAAAAAATGACATAAAAAGTAGTGCTAGACTTTTTGATTGTACATATAACTATGAAGTTGTTTAAGAATGGAAAAAAGTAGCTTGAATGAAGTTTAGAGTAAATTTTATTTATTATTTCTCGTTCAAGCATTCTGCTTGGACGCACTTTTTTGTCAGCATATGCTGACGAAACGGTAAGCACAAGATGGAATCTTGCGCTAGAAAACCATTCTTAAACAAGTTCTATGAATATCAGCCTCTGAAAAGTAAAGTCATAATTAATTCAGAAACATTAGATTTCACAGATAGCCTAGATGTTTATTTTGACATGAGCTTCACTCATCAATATGAAAATTATATTGATACGATGATTGTCAAGGGAAAAACGAGAATGGGAAAGAGAAATTAAAAATCTGTTACAGAGCTAATCAGCAAGTCTGATATAGAGGAAATTTCTATAAAATCAGTCTTTTGGGCTGCTGCTTTGGCATTATGATGTGTGTCAGTAACAATTATTTTTTCTATCAAACCAGAGTTTTCTAATCTTTCTACACTTCCTTCTGGAAAAACTCCGTGCGTTGCTACTACAAAAATTTGTTTTGCCTCTGCTTCTTTATATACTTTTGCAGCATTTATAAGTGAACCTCCTGTACGAATCATATCGTCGTAGAGAACTACTTTTTTTCCACTTACATCAGCATTTACACCTGTAATTTCTGTATCGCTTCCAGAAGAACGACGTTTATAGACAAAGGCTGCATCCACACCCAAATCCATAGCTAGAGATTCTACCCACTTTGCACGTCCTGCATCTGCTGAAGCCAATACAAAGTCTGTTCCTCCAAGTTTTTTAGCTGCTTCCAAAATGAGCGGTTTGGCGTATAGATGAACAGTATGCACTCCGTTTTCAAAATAATATTGCAGTCCAGAAACGTGTAAATCTACCATGACAATACGATTTCCTAAATAAGATTGAGGAATGGCAGAAAGCAACCTAGCACGAGTTTTGGCAGTAACAATTTCGCCAGTTTTGACAGCTCGTTCCATTGTCGAATAGCCATAAAAAGGAATGATAATGGTTAATCTTTTCACACCTGCATCTACAAGTCCACTCGCCAAATCGTAGAGTTCCATTGTATCTTGTTCAGACACAGTTCCACCAATCAAAACAGCTTCTTTTGCCAGTACTTTCGATAAAATTCTGTAATAAGATTCTCCATCTGGAAAAACTTTGCGTTCTAATTTTCCCTTTTCAAAAGCCTTATTTTGAATAAAAGTATCTTGAAAATATGTGTATTTTTGAGTGGAAAAGACTACAGTAGATTCGCTCATGATGTGTTACAGGTTTATGTTTTTTTTAATCTATCCTACCAAAAAATGTAATTATTCCGAATCTGTGTTTTAATCCGTCAAATCCGTTTTATCTGTGTTCCAATAATAGAACACGGATGATACAGATGACACCGAAAACCACAGATAGATGCACAATATTTAGCATTTTTTTAAATAGTAGGGTAGAGTATGTTTTTCTAAGACAAATATAATCCATAAAAAAAATAATAAAAATTTATGAAAGACGAAAATATATATTCTTACTTTCCAAAATATCCGAATCAGAAAATTTGGCGTGTTTGTCCAGACCCAAAAAGTGATTTAGTAGCTTTAGAAATTAGAGAAAAACAACAAGATGAAAATATTTCGGAACTTCTCATTTTAGATGTTAAAAATAAACAGATTGTAGGTAATGCTCAAATGGAAGCTACTCAAACACTTCTTAATTTTTTTGATAAAATACTTCTTTTGTCAGAGATTGATATGCAATCTGAATTGCCGATTTCTAAAGGAATTCAAGCCTTGAATACAAACTTTGAAACGATTTGGCAGCTAGAGGAAGTTAGTTATTATGATATTTTTGAGGATAATGAAAATAATAGCAAAGTTATTTTTTCACTACAATCAAATTATTATTCCGTTCCTTTAATTCCCAAGTCAGAAGAAATAGAAGCTAAAGAAGAAAGTTATAGTAATCTGAAAAACAAAGTGAAAAAATATTTTCATTCTACACATGAATATCCAACAAATCATACAAACTATAGCGATATTTTAGATTTTATATTAGGAAAAACAAAGCATATAGCAGAGGAAACAATTCTTTATACAGAAAATGAAAAGTATCTTTTGTGTAGTTATGTAGTGGAAAATAAAAATTATTTACTTTGTACTGATAAAAATGGAAATCTAAAACATCATTTCTTAATAAAAGAAATAGAAGAAGGTAAAAATACAGACAAAAAAAATCCACAAGACTTTATTCTGATGGAAAATAAAATCTTATGGATGGATAAAAATAAACTTTCAGTAATGAATTTATAAGATGTAAATAATGATTACTTTTTGTTTTGGAGTAATTCTCTTAATGTTTTAATGAAATAATAACGAGCTTCCTCGCTTAAATAATTTCCAAAGCTAATTCGTTTTTGTCCTTCCAAAACTACAGTACGTGTTGTGCTAGTCCCTCCTTTTCTTGAATGTGAAGTACTTACTTCTTCACGCACAGAGTTTATATCTTTCCAATCAAAATGTTTGTGTTGTCCTATTTTTCCTACACCAGTAAAAATATGTCCTCCATTGCTATCTAGTGTGATTTCTGTCCTCCCCGCAACTGCCATTAAAGCAACGCTCCATAAAAAAACAGAACCAATCAGAAAAGGGATTCCAAAAAGAGAAAGTAAAATCTCAAATTCGCCACTAAAAATTTGTGAGCCATATATTCCTCCTAATGCTCCTCCAGACCAAACGGTAGCAAAAGGAACTATAAAAAGTGCAGACCAAGAACGAGTAGAAGCTCCTATCTGAACACCGTCGTGTAGATGATTGATATATGCTCCTTTAGGTGGATTATTTATGTCAAAAGGAACACTGCTTTTTCCTTCAAATTTCTGCTGAATGGCATCGTTGTACAGACCTGCTTCTTTGTAAAGCGACTGACGAGCAGCATCATAATCACTCAAATAAGTTTCGTCCTTTTGTGGATTGATATGAGTAGAAATACTAAATACATTACCACAACTCTGACATTGTGCAATATCTTTTTGAATATTGATAGCATCTCTAGGAATTTTGATTTGGCATTTTGGGCAGTTCATGTAGTTGAGGAAGTATTTTATGTTGAAATAAGACTTTTTAACTTTACGTACAAGCTATAACATAGGTTACTTCTTTCCCAAAGCTGAAATAGCAAACAAAACCCAACCGATAATGAGTAATGTTCCTCCAATAGGCGTAATTGCACCCAGCCATTTGATATTTGTGAGGCAGAGCAAGTAAAGTGTTCCAGAAAAAATAAGCGTTCCGAAAAGATGTAGATTGGCTGCCCAAGTGAGTGTTTTACGTCTTTTGGCAAAGTTTCCTATGTTTAGGTGCAGCAACACTCCCATTAAGATAATAGAAAAAGTATGATAAAAATGATATTTGGAAGCCGTTTGAAAAGTTTCTACTTGTCCGATAGAAATGAGCCAGTCTTTTAGAGCATGCGCCCCAAAAGCACCAATAGCGACAGCAAAACCTCCTAAAATTGCACCCCAAAAAATGAAATTATTTCTAAGCATTTGTATTTATTTTTTATTGCTAGTTGTTATAGAACTCATTTAAGATTCGAAAGCGAGCAAAGCTAATATATTTTGGTTATCGGTGCTGACCTTTCGGTCTGACCTTAATTAGGTCAGTCTTGTTAGAGCAGACTGTTAGGTCAGTCTTGTTAGAGCAGACTGTAAATAATGCTTTTTCTCTATGTCTTAAACAACTTCATAAAATGTACACAAAAATACCAAATTTTAAGATTAGGGATTGATTTTGATTAAATTTGTGTTGCATTAAATGAACCCCATCAAAAAGTTAAGGTTCAAATTATTTTTTACACATTGATTCCATTTACAAATGACAACGTTAAAGGAAAAAGTACAAGCCGAGATGAAAACGGCAATGAAAAACAAGGAAACAACAAAACTAACGGCTCTTCGTGCTATCAAATCAGCTATTTTGTTAGCTCAAACTGAAAAAGGAGGAGCATCTGACAATCTTTCAGAAGAGCAAGAATTGCAAATTCTGCTCAAGCAAGCCAAACAAAGACGTGAATCTTTAGAGCTGTATGAAAAAGAAGGACGTACAGAACTTGCTCAAGCTGAAAAAGCAGAATTAGAAGTTATAGAAACATTTTTACCTCAAATGCTTTCAGAAGACGAGGTAAGAGCAAGAATAGAGAAAATTTTGGCTGGGATGGGTGAAGTTACACCTCAACAAATGGGGCAAGTAATGGGTGCTGCCATTAAAGAATTAGGAACAGAAGCTGAAAAGAAAACGATTGCTAAAGTAGTCAAAGAACTGATAAATAAGTAAGCGTTGCATATCAAATTTTAAAGCCCTAAGGTAACCAAAATCTTAGGGTTTTTTTATGTGTAAAATAAGTTTAGTCATGACCAAAAAAAAGTACAAAGACAAAGAATTCTGAATTTTTTGAAACAAAACAAGATTTTATGTCGTTATTATAGTGTAATATTTATACATTTAATTTAAAAATTTG
>NZ_JAHDIG010000092.1 GCF_020630935.1 Bernardetia sp. | reverse complement strand
TTAAAAAGCACGATAATGAGATAACTAAAATACTAGAAGGTGCCATAGAAGATAACAAAAACATGGAAAAGAATGACCCTTTATTGAACGCTTTAAATGATATTGAAGTTTTAAAATCTTTATCATCAGAAGAAATATCTTTTTTATCATCAAAATATAAAGAAATGCAAGAAAAGTATGATGAATTTAAAGGAGATAGTAAAAATTATTGGAAATATGCTTTTCCCTCTTGTGGAGAAAAAAAAGATAAAGAAAACCCAATGAGTGATTTTATCATTTTTCATGAAATATTAAAATACTCAAAAAACAACTCTAAAAATGTTTTATTTATCACTAATGACTTTCGTAAGAAAGATTGGTTTAACATAGAAAATTTTGAGCAATACACGCATTATGTAGAAATAATTTATTCAAATACTTCACAAATGATATTTATATTAAAAGGTAAGAAAGTATTAGATATATCTTATGAAAAAGTATTTGATGAGAACGAAGCGATTGAAAAACCTCTCCGAGAAGAAACAATTACAAGTCTTCTTCTTAGTCTGAAGAAGACACCAAAGACAGAAAAAAGTATACAACTTAATGATTTGGAAATAGATTTTCTGTTAACAATAGCAAATAAAAGACACTCACCTGAAGCAGGACTGTCTTTTGATAATATAAAGTTTTATTTAGAAGAACAAAATTATCAAAAAGTACCAATAGAAATTACCTATAATAGGTTAAAGAAAAAATCATTGATTTCAGGAGTATTCGATGAGTATGGTGATTTTTGGGGTTATAATCTATCAGATAAAGGAGAAAAATGGCTAGAAAGTTATTATACTGATAAAGACTTTACTAATAAAGGTGATGATTTACCGTTCTAGCTATATGAAATAAAATCTAAAGAACATTCATACCTCCCACAAAGTCACAAGGCAAAAAGATAAAACTTACTTAAGGAATGGAGTGTATATAAATCAGCCCAATAAAAATAACTATTTTTTCAATTTTGAGGCAATAAAACAAAGAACATCCGTTATAGAGGTGTAATTCAAATCAACACAACTTTAATTCAAATTTCTATTCGCTATGAAAAAATCAACAAAAGCAATTTTGTGGGCTGGACTTTCTATGTCTTTATTTTTTTCTCTTTTTCTAACTTCTTTCTCAAAAGCACAAGAGTATGGAAGCTATGTAGATGATGGCTACAATCACAATTCGGTTCGTCCTGTACACGAATCACACATTATGTATCAGAAAAGCCTTTGGCATAGAGTTGCCTTAAAAGAAAAGCAAAACTGTCCGTTTTTTGCCACAGGAAACGAAATTACAGGTCTTATCATTGATGCGACCAAACTAGGAATTATCCGTCCATATCAGAATGATTCTCTGACTACTCGTATGAGTCAGGAACAGTTTTTGGAAAACATCAAAATACCGAGTGAGCAGGTTCAGTATAATGATATTGAATATGATATTATTTCGCAGGACAACCAATGGGACAACTGGACAGCAGGAACAGAAGGCTGGGAAAACCAAGATACTGACCAAAAAACAGAAGCACAAGAGTTTTATGCCAACCAACTTTATACATTAGAAATCAAAACCAATGTATTTTTTGACAAGCAGCGCAGCCGAATGATAAATGATATTCAGACTATCAGTATTATTCTGCCTGCTGAAATGAATCCAGCTACTGGACTTGAAAAAACGATTGCTACCTTTTCGTATAAAGAACTTGTTCAAAATCTCTTTAGAGACAACCCAAGTGCCATCTATTACAATGAAAGAAACAGTCAAGCTCATCGTAACTTAGAAGAAGCCTTTGATTTGATGCTTGCCAACGGAACACTTATCAAATACAACAATGCTAGAGATGAGCATATTATGGATATGTACGACGATATGAGACATTCTCTTATAATGGCACAAAATTATCAAGCTAATATGATAGAATACGAAAGTAACCTTTGGGAAAACTAAACCAAAATCAACCTATTATGAAAAAGCTAATTTTAAAATCTTTTACTTCATTACTTGCCTTACTTTTAGTAAGTGCAAGTAATTTTTCTTTGGGACAAAGTGCGCTTAGTCCTAATGAAAAAAATATTGAATCTTCTTCGCCATCGTCTCCACCGACGATACAAGACCCTTTCAATCCCTTTTCACTTCGTCCCATTCCAAAATCGCATATCGCCTTTCAAAAAACACTTTGGCTTAGGCTTTCATTCAAACAAAAAACGAATCTACCACTTTGGTACGCAGGACATCAGCTTTCAAAATTTTTGATAGAAAATGCTTTAGAAGGAAAAATCACAGCATATCAAGACGATAAACTGGAAACTGTCTTATCAAAAAGTGAACTTTTAGAAAAATTAAAAGCCGAAAATCAAGAAAACGCTCTACAAAATGATTGTACAACTAGGTTTATCAACTTTTCAGAACTTTCTACCTTAGAAATAAAAGAAGATTATATTTTAGATAACCGTCATTCAAGAATGATTCATGATGTTTTGGCTTTTACACTTATTTTACCACACAATGCAGAAGGCAATAGTCTTGGACTGACACAAAAAATTGTCTCATTTTCCTACAAAGAAATCATCGAAAAACTTTTTCGTCCTCTGAAAGAAGATTATGTAGTTATTGAAACTACCAAGAGCAATGGACACATTCCCAACTTAGAAACGCTTATCGATGCTCGTTTTTTCCATGGCTATGTTGTCAAATATGATAATTTTGGAGACGAATATTTTGAAGATAAATATGACAACAAAAGAGAGGCAGCCTTGAAATGTATTCAATATGAAGAACATTTGATAGAGTTTGAGGGAACTTTGTGGGAATATTGATAATGTAAAGTTTACATAAGAGTTTGTATTTTTGTAGTAATTCTGTTTATTCCTAAAACAACATACTATGACACTCTACGAACGCCTACAAAAAGAAACTTTCCTTATTGCTGGTCCTTGTGTAATTGAAAATGAAGAACTTTTATTCGAAGTTGCCGAACACATGGTCAAACTCTCTGAAAAAATGGGGTTTCTCTACATTTTTAAAGCCTCTTTCGACAAAGCCAATCGTACCTCAATGGAATCGTTCCGAGGACCAGGGTTAGAAAAAGGATTAGAAGCCTTAGCTAAAATTAAAGACAAATTTCAAATTCCTATCACAACAGATATTCACGAAGCCTATCAAGCTGAAATTGCTGCACAAGTAGTGGATATTCTTCAAATTCCTGCATTTTTGTGTCGCCAAACTGATTTACTCATAAAATCTGGTGAAACTGGAAAAATTGTAAACATCAAGAAAGCTCAGTTTCTGACTGGGCGTGATATGGAGTATCCAGCTAAAAAAGTAGAAAGCACAGGAAACAAACAAATTTTGCTTACTGAGCGTGGGACAAGTTTTGGAAACCACAATTTAGTAGTAGATTTTAGAAATATCATTGATATGAAAGAGATGGGTTATCCTGTTGTGATGGACGTAACGCATTCAGTGCAGAAACCAAGTGCCAACAATGGAACAACTGGAGGAAACAGAGAATATATTCCATATTTCTCAAAAGCTGCTGCTGCAATGGGGGTAAAAGGATTTTTCATGGAAACACACCCTAACCCAGACAAAGCACTCTCTGACGGACCAAATATGGTAGAGCTCCCAAATATGGAAAATGTATTGAAACAGACCTTTCATCATATTGAAGCATAAAAACTATTCTACTGACCTAAAAATACTATTTGGGTCAGTTTTTTATTTTGTATGAGTTAATCTTTTTTACCTTCTTGAAGTATAAGAAAAAGCATTTCAAGGCTGCTTTGTTTTGAGCTTAAACTATTGTATTTTTATAGAAAGCAAAATTACACAAAACAATAGAGTAGAATTATGAGTACAACAAAAAAAGCAAAAGATACGCTGCCAAAAATCAGAAAAAATAAAAAGAATAAAACGGAATTTATTTCAGAAGAAGAATATTTAAAAAATGAGCTAATAGCAGAAACTAAAAGCGAGTATCATGCAGGAGAAGTTGTGGCGATGGCAGGGGCAACACTTGTTCACAATCAAATCACTTCAAATTTAGTGCGCCACATAGGAAACTGTTTAGAATATGAAAATTGCAATGTATTAGGCAATGATATGCTAGTTTATTTAGAAGAGTGTAAAAAATATGTCTATCCAGATGTAGTTGTAATCTGTGAAGAACCAGAGTTTACAAAAAAAGTAAAAGGCAGGACAGAGGCGATTACAAATCCTCAAATTATTATAGAAGTTTTGTCAAAAGGTACAGCAGAGTACGATATGGGAGAAAAAATGAAGTGTTATTTAAAGCTAAAAAGCTTGAATCAATATGTCATTGTAAGTAGTGAACGAAAGCTAGTTATAACTTATACAAAAGACGAAAAAAATGAATTCAAAGTCAAAACCTATTCTGAAAATGATGATGTTTTGATTGGAGAATGTGAAATACCAATGGAGAAAATTTATCACAAAATTGGATTTTAACTTAAACATTAAAAAAAACTCAATCTTAATTATTATATGGCTTTATTTGATTTTAGAGCAGTGTGTATGCCTTACTGCATCAAAAGACTTGAAAATGGCAAGTATCATGTTCTAAATAGAGAGTACAAACCTTTATCTTTTTGTACGATTTCTAATGATTATTTAGAAAAAAAATTACCAATAGAATTAGACTTAGAGATTACAGGAAAGATTATGTCTCAATTAGCAGCAAAAGGAGCTGTTTTTCAAAATGATATGATATTTCTTTATGGAGATGGAACAAATCCTGTAAAAGAAAAAAACAGAGTACAATACTATGAGTTATTAGACATACTCATGACAATAAGAGTGAATAACCTTAGATAGAATTGAATTTTATAAAACAAAAACAACTTTGTTTTACCACCAAACTATCGTAATTTTGTAGATTATGCTTAGTATCAACAATCTCTCGTTTTATTTTGCCGACCGCCCTATTTATTTTGAGGCTTCATTGCACATCAAACCCAAAGAACGCATTGGGCTAATTGGAGCAAACGGAACAGGCAAATCTACCCTTTTGCGTCTTATTAATGGCGAATATACGCCAGATGAAGGCGATATTAGTAAGTCTAAAGACTGTACACTTGGTTTTTTGAATCAAGACTTGCTTTCCTATGAAAGCCACGAACCGATTATCAATGTGGCAATGCAAGCCTTTGAGCGTGAAAACGAACTTTCGGCACGCATCAATAAGATTTTATCTAAAATTGAAACTGATTACAACGATAAACTTTTAGATGAACTTGCCAAGCTTCAAACCGAATTTGAAACTTTAGGAGGATATTCTATTCAAGCTAGAGCAGAAGAAATTTTGGAAGGTTTGGGTTTCAAAACGGCTGACCTTACTAAACCACTAGCGCAGTTTTCGGGAGGTTGGCGTATGCGTGTGATGCTTGCCAAGCTACTTTTGCAAAAACCTGCACTTTTGATGCTAGATGAGCCTACTAACCACTTAGATTTGCCATCTATTGAGTGGTTAGAAAGTTATTTGAATAATTATGAAGGTTCGATAATGATTGTTTCACACGATCAAGACTTTTTAAATAACTGTTGTAATGTTATTGTGGAAGTATGGGGGCAAGATTTGGTTCGCTACTCTGGAAATTATGATTTTTATAGAGAAGAAAAAGCATTGAGAGCCGATATTCAGCAAAAAGCCTACGAAAATCAGCAACAAAAAATTAGAGAAACTGAGCGTTTTATTGAGCGTTTTAAGGCAAAGGCAACTAAAGCTAAACAGGCGCAATCAAGAGTAAAACAACTTGAAAAAATGGAACGCATTGAAGCCGTTGAAGAAGATACGGCTGGAATGCGAATGCGTTTTACCTTCAAACAACCGTCTGGAAAAGTGGTTGCTGAATTAGATGAAGTTTCTAAAAGTTATGGCGACCTCAAAATTTTGGAGGAAACTGAAGCCATGATAGAACGAGGCGACAAAATTGCCTTAATCGGAGCAAATGGAAAGGGAAAATCTACCGTTTTAAGACTTTTAGCAGATGCAGAGAGCTACAACGGAGGCGAGTTAAAACGAGGACACAACGTTAGGCAATCTTTCTATGCACAGCACCAACTAGAAGCCTTACATTTAGACAATGACCTTTTAGACGAACTTCGCAGCGCAGGAGCAGACCGAACAGAAGCAGAGCTAAGAGCTGTTTTGGGTTGTTTCTTATTTGCTGGAGATGATATTTTTAAGAAAATTCGTGTTCTTTCAGGTGGAGAAAAATCAAGAGTTGCGCTGGCAAAAATGTTACTTTCAGAAGCTAACTTCCTACTACTTGATGAGCCTACCAACCACTTGGATATGAAGTCTGTCGATATTCTGATTGAGGCAGTCAATAATTATGAAGGAACGTGTATAGTGGTTTCTCACAACCGTCATTTTATTCAAGAAACAGCTAATAAAATTTGGTGGATAGAAGATGGAAAAATTAAAGAGTATCCTGGTACGTATGATGAGTTTAAATACTGGAAGCAAAAACGAGATGCAGAAGCAAAAGAAAATGCTGCTAGTCAAACAGAAGCTCAAAAAGTAAAAGAAACTAAGCAAAAAGAACAGAAAAAAAACTCTAATCATCTTTCCCAAGAGGAACAGAAGGAATTACAACGCAAAATCCGTCAAGCAGAACGCAATCTGGAAAATATAGAGAAGGAAATAAATAAATTAGAAGGCGATATAAAAGAACTTGAAAAAGAACTCGCTTTGCCTTCTACTTATGAAGACCCAGAAAAAACAGAAAAGCTAACAAAAAAACACGCTTCTTTGAAAAAAAGCCTAGAAGCCAGAACGTCGGAATGGGAAGATGCTATGTTAGAGGTGGAGGAGCTAAAATAATGATGAATACTTAATAAAATATAAACCACATAGGCACATAGTTTTTTCTATGTGCCTATGTGGTTAAAAGAAAAAGAAACCCACAAAAAATGAAAATTCTACATACAGCAGACTGGCATTTAGGAAAAAAACTGGGTGATTTTTCTCGTTTGGAAGAACAAAAAGAAGTCTTAGACGAGCTTTGCCAAATAGCTGATGCTCAAAATGTAGATGTCGTTTTGATAGCAGGAGATTTGTTTGATATTCCTTTGCCTTCCAACGAAGCCAATCAGTTATTCCTCAAAACGCTGCAACGCCTTTCTAAAAATGCTTCTCGTCCTGTGGTAGCGATTGCAGGCAACCACGATTCGGCACAGTATATAGCTAATTTTAGCGTGTGGGGAAGTGAGTTAGGAATTTTTTTGTTAGGTTATCCAAATGATAAACTACCCAAAATAAAATTAGAGAGTGGTTTAGAAATTTTGAGAAGTGAGGAAGGTTTTTTAGAACTTATGATGCCACATTGGGAATATCCATTACGTCTTTTGCTTACTCCTTATGCAAATGAGCTACGATTAAAAACCTATTTTAGCCTTGAAAATCAAGAACAAGAACTAAGAGAATTTCTACAAGAACATTGGCACAACCAAACAGAAAACTATCTGGATGAAAAGGGAATCAATATCTTGATGGGTCATTTGTTTGTAATGAAAAAAGGCGAACCACAACCTAGAGAATCTGATGATGAAAAATCTATTTTGGTAGGTTCAGCACAGCCTATTTTTACAGAAAATTTTCCTAAAAAAAACATTCAGTATGTTGCCTTAGGGCATTTGCACCGTTATCATTCTACACAAAAAGAGCCTTTTCCAGTTGTGTATAGTGGAAGTCTTTTGGCATATAGTTTTTCAGAAGCCTTCCAAAAAAAATATGTGGTTTTGTTAGATGCAAAGGCAAACGAGCCTATTAGTTATGAAAAAATAGAACTGACAAACTGCAAACCTCTTCAAAGAAGAACCTTTTCAGAAGTAGAAAAAGCCTTAGAGTGGCTCAAAGAAGACCAAAGCAGCACAAAAACATCTCTTATAGAACTCACTATCGAAACGGATAATTTCCTTTCAGCAGCCGATGCTCAACTTCTTTATGCAGCACATAAGGGTATTGTGGGAACAATTATTCCAAGAATAAAAGGAAAAAAGGAAAATCTTGAAGCTAAGATAGACTACTCAAGAAATATGAATGAACTCTTTGTAGATTTTTTTAAAAAACAAAACAATGGACAAGCTCCTAACAAGGAAATTATGCAGCTTTTTGAGGAGGTAAAAAACAGAGAAGAATAAAGACATTACTCTAATGTATTTCAAAACGCTCAAAAGATTGCCAGTACTTGTCCATATAAATTTCGTAACTCATCTCAAACTTGTCTTGGTATTTCTCTATTACATCATAAACTACTTTAGAGATATATCTAAATTCAGAAGAAGCAAAATAAATTTTTCTTGTGTTGTCGGCTGTTTCTCTTCCAATGCTTAAATGTCCTTTTTTACTTCTTAGAATTTCCCAAACTTGGTCTTCTATTTGGTCTAGATTGTCAGCAACTGGAGTGGTTGGTAAGCCACTTTCCAAGTTTTCATTTGCTTCCGAATAGTCAATGTAAAGAACAGTAATGAATGGACACGACGATTTTTTCTCCCACTCTAAAGCTGTTGTATTGATGATAGCAAACAGAGGCTTTCCATTGGGCAGTTCTCCTTTCAAAAGAGAATAATTATCTTTTTCTGTACTTTCTTCTATTTCTCCATACTTTTCTCTGTATTCTTTTTCTCGCCAAATAAGATAACTCTTTAGTTTTTCTATCGGAATGAGTTCTTTGCCTATTGTCTCTTGTTTAGTTTCTATATTCAAAATATCAATCGTAGTGGCAAAACGAAGCTCTCCCAAACAGTTTTCTAAAAAAAGATATACACCACTCGTAACTTTACCTTTTTCCTTTTCTTCAAAATCATCACAAACTACTGTGATTTCAATTTCATCTGGATAGTCCTTATTGTCTGTCGGATAAAAATACAGACTTTTCTCATCAAATGTATTTCCTCCAATTTCTATTACAATATCTTTAATATCTGAAGCTGGTTTTAGTGCCTTAAAGTCCCATCCTTCTAGCTTTGGAGCTTGTGTTATGCAATCCTCAATGAAAACTATATTTGATAAATTTGCATCAGCTGTCAGAATCAGTTCAACCGTTTCTTCATCCGACATTCCAACTAGAAAATAAAATCCATCTTTTATTTTGTTTAATTATTCTGCTAGTGGCTCTAAAAAGCCTTGCTCAATATAGGTTTTACTTCTTATAATTTTATGGAATCGTTTTTCATGTTCTTCAAACCAATTCCAAAAGTTTGTGTAGGCTATATGTAGTTTTTGCTGTGAGGTCATTGTATGTATCGTTTTAAAAATTATATAGCACCAATATAGTAAGTTAGCTAGAGTTTTGTCAGTATTTATTCATCAGATAGTTACTATCGCAACTCTGTACTTACTTTAAAATATCTAGTACTAAAAATACTGTAAAAAGTAGATAAATTTATATAAACTGATTTTTAACCAAATTAGAATTGTCTTTTTGACAAAACTCCAATTTTTTTATAAGATAAGTTTGTATTTATCCAAATTATTGACGTTATTTGAACATAATACCAATAAATACGCTGCACGCATAACATTTTTTTAGAAATAGAACATCATAAATTCATTTGTTATTCATTATTTCTTAACAAAGCTGTTCCATTTCTAAATTATCTTTATAACTATAAAAAAAAATCATTACTTTTCGTTATGAAAAAGATGATTTTGGGGTTCTTAGTGTTCTATTTCTGTTGTTCTTAGTAAATGAATTTCAGAATAATTTTTAAATCAAATCACTAATTGACCGTTTTGTGAGACAGGTTTTAGATGTAAAACATATAAAGAAAAACGTTATCTATTCAGATATACTCACTTCTCATACGCTACTTCGTTGTTTGGCTTCCAAACTACACTATTTTTTTGACGCTTTCATCGTAGCTACCCAATCACAAGAAAAAATATATTTCATTCAAAAAATCAATACATTCAATTATGTCCAACGCAAAATCTGAGCTTCTAGCAGGACTAGAAGTAAAAGGAGAAGTTACGCCCGAATTTGAAAATATACTTACGCCAGAAGCACTTGCTTTTTTAGCAGAACTACATAGAAAATTTGATGCTCGTCGCCACGAATTATTAAAAAAGAGAGAAGCAAGACAAGCAGAAATAGACAAAGGCAATATGCCTACCCGTTTGGAGGAAACCAAACATATCAGAGAAGATAAGTCTTGGAAAGTTGCGCCAATTCCACAAGATTTGCAAGACCGTAGAGTAGAAATTACAGGACCTGTAGAGCGAAAAATGATGATAAATGCTCTTAATTCTGGAGCAAATGTTTTCATGACAGATTTTGAAGACTCTAACTCGCCTACTTGGGAAAATGCTGTGCAAGGTCAGATAAACTGCTATGATGCTATTCGCCGTACGATTACTTTCCACGATGCTAAAAAAGGAAAAGATTATCAACTAGGTGAAGATGTAGCTGTTTTATTGGCTCGTCCTCGTGGTTGGCACTTAAACGAAAAAAATCTTTTGATTGATGGAAAACCAATGTCTGGAGGTCTCTTTGATTTTGGATTGTATATGTTCCACAATGCAAAAGAACTTTTAAAACGTGGTTCAGGACCTTATTTTTATTTGCCAAAATTAGAGTCTCACTTAGAGGCTCGTCTTTGGAATGATGCTTTTGTTTTTGCTCAAGATTATTTAGATATTCCACAAGGAAGCATTAAGGCAACCGTTCTTTTAGAAACCATTATGGCTTCTTTTGAGATTGAGGAAATTCTCTACGAACTTAAAGAACACATGGCAGGCATCAATGCAGGACGTTGGGACTATATTTTCTCTGCTATCAAAAAATTTAGAAATGTTGTAGAGCAACCTCTTCCAGACCGTGGACAAATCACAATGACTGTTCCGTTTATGAAAGCCTATACAGAGCTTTTAGTGGAGGCTTGCCACCGTAGAGGAGCGCATGCAATGGGAGGAATGTCTGCATTTATCCCAACTCGCCACGACGAGGAAGTTAATAAACAAGCCTTTGAAAAAGTAAGAAAAGACAAAGAACGTGAGGCAAACGATGGTTTTGATGGTTCATGGGTGGCACATCCAGATTTGGTAAAAGTAGCTAAAGATGTTTTTGATGCTAAATTTGGAGACAAGCCGAACCAAAAAGACCGTTTGAGAGAAGACGTAGATTTAGCTAAGATGGAAAAAGAGCTTACTAACTTCAATATTGAAGGAGGTAAAATCACAGATGCAGGCGTTAGAATGAACTTCAATGTCGGTATTCGCTACATTGCGTCTTGGTTAAACGGTGTTGGTGCAGCAGCTATTTTCAATTTGATGGAAGATGCAGCAACAGCCGAAATTTCAAGAACACAGCTTTGGCAATGGCTTAATCATCCGAATGCTAAATTAGAAGACGGTTCTGAAATCACAGAAGAATATCTAAGAAAATGTATGGAAGAAGAATATCAGTCTATAAAAGATGAGGCTGCACAGTATCCAAACTACGATTTTGAGAATTCTACTTTTCCAAAGGCAAAAGAGCTGATGGAAGAATTGGTTTTCACAAAAGAGTATAAAGATTTCTTAACAACAGAAGCATATCATTTAATCAGTTAGCAGTAAACAGTTATCAGTTACCAGTATTTTGATTGCAAATTATGACCAAAGATATGACCAAAGAAAAGTTAATAGAATTAGTAAAATCTATTCAAAAATGTGAAGGTACAGAAGAAGAGATGAATACTAATTTTGAACTTTTGGAACAAAATATTATAGATCCAGAAGTTTCAAATTATATTTTTTGGGAAGATTTATCAGCAGAGGAAGTGGTAGAAAAAGCATTAAAATATAAACCAATAATTACTCCTTATAATGAAAAGGAAAAAAATTGATAACTGTTTACTAATAACTGCAAACTGAAAATAAATCCTTAATCACACACATAAGACCAACACAAGAAACACACACCTTTCTATAAATTCAATTAATAATAAAATCATTTTAAAAAACCTGTTATCGGACTCTAGTTATTGATAACTGATTACTGATAACTGATAACTGAAAAAGAATATGTCTAAGTCAAATGGAACTTCAAAATATGCTCACAGAAGTGCAGTAGAATTAGAAAACGAATGGAAAACAGACGCTCGTTGGAAAGGTGTAACTAGAGATTACTCTGGAGAAGATGTAGCTAAATTACGTGGTTCGGTAAAAGTAGAACATACGCTAGGACGCATGGGTTCTGAACGCCTTTGGCATTTACTCAACACAGAAGATTATGTTCATTCTTTGGGCGCAATCACAGGAAACCAAGCTGTTCAGCAAGTGAAAGCTGGTCTGAAAGCAATCTATATGAGTGGATGGCAAGTAGCAGCAGACGGAAACAATGCTGGACAAATGTACCCAGACCAAAGTTTGTATCCTGCTGATAGTGTTCCAAAAATGGTTACTCGTGTGAACAACGCACTTTTGAGAGCAGACCAAATCGAAAAAGCAGAAGGTAGTGAACCAATTCATTGGTTAGCTCCTATTGTAGCTGATGCAGAAGCTGGTTTTGGTGGTGTGTTGAATGCTTTTGAGCTAATGAAAGGAATGATTGAAGCTGGTGCTGCTGGTGTTCACTTCGAAGACCAACTTTCTTCTGCTAAAAAATGTGGACACATGGGAGGAAAAGTATTAGTTCCTACTAAAGAAGCTGTACAAAAATTGAAAGCGGCTCGTTTGGCTGCTGACGTTTTGGACGTTCCTACGGTTTTGATTGCTCGTACAGATGCGAATGGTGCTTTCCTTATCACAAGTGATATTGATGAGGTAGATAGAGAGTTTATCTCTGACGAGCCACGCACAACAGAAGGTTTCTTTGTGTTGAAAGGTGGAATCGAAGCTGCTACGGCTCGTGGTTTGGCGTATGCACCGTATGCTGATGTAGTTTGGTGTGAGACTTCTAAGCCAGATTTGGAAGAAGCTCGTTATTTTGCAGAAAAAATTCACGAAAAATTCCCAGGTAAATTGTTAGCTTATAACTGTTCGCCTTCTTTCAACTGGACAACTAACCTAGACAAAGATACGATTGCTAAGTTCCAACAAGAATTAGGCAAAATGGGCTATAAGTTCCAGTTTGTAACGCTTGCAGGTTTCCACAGCTTAAATATGGGAATGTACGACCTTGCTCTCAAATACAAAACTGAAGGAATGGCTGCTTACTCTCGTCTTCAAGATATGGAGTTCGATTACGAAGAAAAAGGCTATACAGGTACAAAACACCAACGCTTTGTAGGTGCAGGTTACTTCGACCAAGTAGCACAAGCTATCGTAGGCGAAGGTTTATCAACGGCTGCCCTCAAAGGTTCAACCGAAGAAGAGCAGTTCCACGACACAAAAGCTGATGCTTAAATAAAATAAGGTCAGACTAATAGGTCAGTAACTATAAAAGTAAAACCAAACTATCTCTTTTTTGAGGTGGTTTGGTTTTTAAATTATAAGGACAAAAATTTTATTATAATTCTAACTCATAAAAAATGCTCCAAAAAGCCAAAACCCACTTATATAAAGACCCTTTATTCGCACCTATATTAGAAACTGTAGAAATCAGTACGTTTGGAAATCCAAATAGTGAGGTAGATATTATGGCTTCACTTATAAAAGCTATCATTTCTCAACAGCTTTCTGTAAAGGCTGCTGCAACTATCTATAAGCGTTTTTTAGATTTGTTTGATGGGGTTTCTCCAAATGCAAATACTTTATTAAAAACAAACGACGAGGTGCTTAGAAGTGTGGGATTGTCTAAACAAAAAATCACTTATGTACGAGAGGTAGCTTTGTTTTCTCAGCAAAACGATATTTCAA
Source organism: Bernardetia sp. (assembly GCF_020630935.1). Classification (NCBI taxonomy): domain Bacteria; kingdom Pseudomonadati; phylum Bacteroidota; class Cytophagia; order Cytophagales; family Bernardetiaceae; genus Bernardetia; species Bernardetia sp. The sequence goes on along the minus strand of NZ_JAHDIG010000092.1, from coordinate 1,106 downwards.
TGGAATGTATCAATCAAAAAACAGATGAACAAGTCATAGAGTATCTCTCACAAATAAAAGGTGTAGGAAGATGGACAGTAGAAATGCTTTTGATGTTTACACTTCACAGACCAGATGTTTTTCCTCTTGCCGATTTGGGCATCCAACAAGCCATGCAAAAACTTCTACAAACAGATGAGAAAGGAAAAGATTTACTCAAACAAATGAAACAGCATGCTGAAAAGTGGAAACCTTACCGAACTATTGCGGCTCTCTATTTATGGAAATGGAAAGATATAAGTAAATAGCTGAAAATCAAAAGGATACTTATTTTTTGGCTTTCGCAAACGTTTTGTTTTTTAAAAAAGTTTCTTTATTTCTTCTAAAATGTTTGCATTTATATAAATAGTTCGTACTTTTGCCCTCCCAAACGGGGAAACGCAGCACATTCTTTAGAGCGTGCTGAAAAAAAACTTCAAAATTTTTAGCAATAAAATTTGGAGGTTAAAAAATTAAGTTTTACCTTTGCATTCCCTTTCGGAAATAACGAGAGGATAAAGAAAGTAAAAAGATAAAAACAAAAACAAAATAAATAATTTTAAAATTTAATTTGTTTTATAAAAATAAAGTTTTTACCTTTGTGTTTCCAAAAAAACAAGAGTAGATGATTCTTGTTTTGAGTATTGAAAATTGCTTTTAGCAAATCGTAAAACAAAAAAAAACTTCAAAATTTTTAGCAATAAAATTTGGAGGTTAAAAAATTAAGTTTTACCTTTGCATTCCCTTTCGGAAATAACGAGAGGATAAAGAAAGTAAAAAGATAAAAACAAAAACAAAATAAATAATTTTAAAATTTAATTTGTTTTATAAAAATAAAGTTTTTACCTTTGTGTTTTCAAAAAAAAACAAGAGTAAATGATTCTTGTTTTGAGTATTGAAAATTGCTTTTAGTAAATCGTAAAACAAAAAAAACTTTAAAATTTTTAGTGATAAAATTTGGAAGTTAGAAAATTAAGTTTTACCTTTGCATTCGCTTTTGAAAAGAATGCTTAAAAGCAACGGCTTCTAAATGAAACAACTAAGAAAATAATTTTAAAAATAGTTGAAAATTTATTTGGAAGATAACT
>NZ_JAHDIG010000091.1 GCF_020630935.1 Bernardetia sp. | reverse complement strand
CACTAATCACTAATCACTAATCACTAATCACTAATCACTAATCACTAATCACTACCTTCGAAAAAATAAATTATTTTTTTTAAGATTTTCTGTTACTTTCTAATACTTTTGGGATTGTAAGAGTAGAAAGACTACCAAAACAGACTTCTATTTTATTTGAAAGGCGATTTTTTGAGAAAAAAATCATTTCAGATTAGGAACTTTATAATAGTCTTTTTACTTTTGAATTACTATTTTTCACTTCAAAACTTAGAATAAGATATGTTAGGTATAATACTAATAGGAGGATTGCTTGCTATTTCAGTTGGTTTAATCTTTCTTTTTAAAGCTGTTTTAGATAGCAACGGAAAAAAAATATTATCTGGCGACCTCAAACAACCAGAAATAGGTATCCTTCGTAAATACTACGATGTAGATGCCAATTATTATTCAGGACTTTTCTTTAGTATTGGTCTTGTAGTAAGTATTGCAATGATGCTAGTTGCTTTTACTTGGAAATTTGAAGACACAGAAGATTTAGCTGAATATGTAGCTCCAGTAGCTGAGGTAGAAGAAGTAATTGATGTACCTCTTACAAACATTCCTCCACCACCACCACCAAAAGTACAGGTAGTTACTCCAGAAGAAATTGTGGAGGTAGAAAATGATATTGAGCTAGACGAAAATATCGAAATTAAGATTGAAGATGTAGAAATTGAAATTGACAATATCGTAACTGATGTAACAGCGATTGAAGCTCCACGTCAGCAAGAAGAAGTAGAGCAAGTTTTTACTATTGTTGAGCAAAGTGCTGTTTACCCAGGTGGTATGGATGCTTTTTATAAGTATGTTCAGAAAGAGCTCAACTATCCAAAACAAGCTAGACGTATGGGTATTCAAGGAAGAGTATTTGTTCAGTTTGTTGTAGATAAAGATGGTAGTATTACAGATGTAAAGACTGTAAAAGGTATTGGTGGAGGCTGCGATGAGGAAGCAGAGCGTGTACTTAGAGAGTCTAAAAAATGGGCTCCTGCAAAGCAGCGTGGAAAAACTGTAAAAGTTCGTATGAATATTCCTATTGTCTTTAAACTAGACAGATAATATAAAGCAACTCTTACCCAGTAAGTGAAAAATATACTCTAAAACCTATTCATTTGTTTGAATAGGTTTTTTTATTTCCCAAAAATAAAGTGTTACTTCTTATCTCGTTTTGCATTGTGTTGATATAAAGTTAATCACTAAAAAATATCTCACAATGAAAACTACATCAACAAACTTTCTTAAGCTAGCTCTAGCCGTCTTACTTTTTTCCAACGCAGCTTTCATCTTTTATATTTTTCAATATCAAAAACAGCAAAATGCTAAATTTACAGAACTTCATAAAAAATTAGATTTTGTAATTAAAAATAATTCTGAATTTCAAAGTAAAGAAAATGTTTGTTTGCAAGTATTTTTAGAAAATAAAGAAACACAAGAGTTAGAACCTGTTAAGATAGATTATGTACAAAAAATTTTGATAGATAGTATAGAAGCACCTGAGCCATTAGAAATTTCACTACCTACTAAAGATGAGCCTATTGAATGTGGGCTTCCTTTAGCAGTTATGAGTAAAGCTGTGCCACAAGCTGGAATGCAATCTTTTTATGAATATATCAATGATAACTTGAAGTATCCGAAAAAAGCTATCAAACAAGAGATTGAAGGAAAAGTAACTGTAAAATTTGTAGTTAATAGACATGGCGAAATAACAGATGTAGAGGCAACGAATGATATTGGTGGAGGCTGTGCAGAAGAAGCTGAAAGAGTCATTAAAAATTCTCCAAAATGGAATCCTGCTCGTCAGCGTGGTAAAAAAGTAAAAACTACCATGCGTATTCCGATAGTTTTTAATTTAGAATAATGGATTGTTTTATGTTACTTTTTTAAAGTATTTGAATTGTATAAAGTAAGAAAATTAATAACTATTTTACTTTAAATATATACAATTATGACACTCATTATTTCTCTAAGTGCAATTTTATGTTTTTCCATACTGGCAGGTGTTTCTCTTTTACGTCTATGGCTAAATTATAAACAAAGAAACATTCTAAATTATGATTCTGCTTATCAAGATGAAAAAAATAGTAGAATAGATGAAATTCCTAAGCGTTTTGCTGCTATGTCTATTCATAATTATTCAAAGATGCTTTTTGGTTTTGGAATGATGGTAAGTGCTGGTTTGGCTCTTATGGCTTTCTCTTGGCAAACAACAGAAGAGCAAGATTTATCTGCGTATGCAAAACCTATTATGGAAGAAGAAATATTTGAGCTTCCTCCCTTAACAGACATTCCACCTCCACCACCTCCGAAGGTTCAGCCTATTAGCCCAACAGAGATAGTTGAGGTAGATAAGATAGATATTGAAGATAATCTTATTGAAATAAATATTGAAGACCCAGAAATAAATATCAAAGACATCGTAACTGATGTAACCAGTATTGATAGAAGAACTTACACAACAGAAAAAATCCCAGAAATTTTTGAAATTGTCGAAGAACCTGCTGTTTTTGAGGGAGGAATGGATAATTTTTATAAATACATTGCTAAAAACATAAAGTATCCAAAGCAGGCTAGAAGACAGGGAGTTGAAGGTAAAGTATTTCTTTGCTTTGTGGTGGACAAAAAGGGTAAAATTACAGATGTTGAGGTTACCAAAAGTTTAGGTTTTGGGCTAGATGAAGAAGCTAAACGTGTTTTGATGGAATCTCCTAAATGGACTCCTGCTCGCCAACGTGGAAAAGTAGTAAAAGTAAGGATGAATATACCGATTATGTTCAAGTTAGATTAAATTATTTAGTGATTGATGGATAGTTATTCATTAATCACTATCTCTATTTAGGTTCTCTGTACATCATAATAGGCATTCCATTGTCAAGAGCCATTTTCCGAATGCTTGTCTTGTTGCTAAAAAGTTTTTTGAAGAAATTTTGTTCTGTTTTGAGCATAACAAGCATATCTGGCTTGTTCTTGGAAAGGTAGTTTTCTAAACCCACCGTAACACTTTTCGAATCACGAATCACTTTAAAGCTAAGTTTGCTAAACAAAACGACATCAAACTCTGCTTGCAGCTCTTGCATTTTTTCATTTTCTTCTCGCAGTTTTTTACCATCCGTACAGACGTGCAGACAGTCTAGTTTTGCATCAAAACTGCTGGTAAGTTCTATCAAATCTCGTATTCTTTTAGCATCATTACCATCGAAGTTGGCTGCATACACCACATGATTTAGTGGTTTGTAAATAGCATCTTCTGGAATAGTCAGAATAGGACAATTAGCTTCCCTAACTACTTTATTGTTTAAAAATAAATCCTTGATTTCGTTACTGTCTTTATGCGACAAAACCACCATAGAAATAGAATTGTCTTGTACTATCTTTTCTATCGATTCATCTGGATGTCCTTCCATCACTAAAGGCTCAATCAAAACAGGCTGTGCAGTTTCATCATACGTATGATTTGCATATTGAGTGAGTAAAACACGCATTTCCATGTAAGCTTTGTCATGTTTTTCCTTAATTTCTTTCTTGTGTAGCACTGCATTTGCGCCTAACGGTATTGTTGAAGTAACAAAATGGCACATAATAACCGTTTTTTGAGAGGCTTGAGCAATTCCAATGGCGTGAGCTAAAGAAATGTCAGTAGCTGGGGTAAAATTAATGGGAACGAGAATATGCTCCATATTTTCTTTAGAAATTAAAGTAGTGTCGTGTGTGTTTTGGTCTTCAACTAACATGTCTGGAACAGAAATCATACATTTTCTAAATTAATAGCCTTTTCTTATGTGTTAGGAAAGACAAATAAAAAGGCTGTAAAAAGTAAAATTAGTGAGCAGTATAATCTTAATTTTGTAGGATAGAAAAGTATAGGATTAATATTCAAACTCAAAATACATTTTTTTGAGAAATTAAGCAATACAATATCTTAAAATTATTCAATTTGAATAAAAGGCTATTTAAAAATATCTAGTATAATTTATATTTCTTGATAATAGTTTTCTAAAAGTTCTTTAGCTACTTCTACAGCATTTCGGTTTCCATTAGCTACTTGATTTTCTAGTTCTACTAATTGATTTTTGACATTTTCATTCTTATAAAAATCTCTTTTCAATCGTTCTTCTATGGTTTGATGTAGCCATTGTTTGTTTTGCTGACTGCGATTGTGTTGGAAGAATCTATTTTCGATTGTCTGCTCAATGTATTTCTCAATGTTTTTCCAAATATCAGAAATTCCCTCATTTTCTAAAGCTGAACATATCTCTACAGGAACAGTCCATTTGGCTTCATTGGGTGGGAAAAGGTGCAAAGCGTGTTTGTACTGAGATTTTGCTCTAGTGGCTGCTTTTTTATTTTCTCCATCAGCTTTTGTAATGACAAGCATATCAGCCATTTCCATAATTCCACGTTTTATTCCTTGTAATTCATCGCCTGCCCCTGCAAGCATCAATAATAGAAAAAAATCTATGATTCCCTTCACAATCGTTTCCGACTGTCCAACGCCTACTGTTTCTATCAAAATGACATCAAACCCTGCTGCCTCACATAAAAGCATTGTTTCTCTCGTTTTTTGACTTACTCCTCCCAAAGAATTTCCTGCTGGCGAAGGACGAATATAGGCGTTTGTATGATTAGAGAGCTTTTCCATACGTGTTTTGTCTCCTAAAATACTACCTCCAGAACGTTGGCTACTTGGGTCTATGGCAAGGACTGCCACTTTTTTATTTTGTTTTTCTAATTCTGCCAAATACAATCCAAAGGTTTCTATAAATGTGCTTTTTCCTACACCTGGTACACCAGTAATCCCCACCCGAACCGACTTGCCTGTATGGGGCATTAGTTTATCAATAATTTGTGTAGCTAACTGATTGTCGCTTTCCAACTGACTTTCAATCAGCGTAATAGCTCTACTCAAAATAAATGGATTTTTAGATAAAATACCATCAATATATTCTTGTGGTGTTAGTCGTGAACGTCTTTTTCTTATCATAAAATATGGAGTTGATAAATAAAACTTGTCGTAGAAATGTAGTGATTTATAGAAAAGCCATTTAAAAGTAAGAGAAATATAGACATTGATTCCATTTTTTTGGTAAAAAAATGTTAATTTAATCAATAAGGAAAATTTAGATAGAATTTAGATTTTTTGGAGACTGTAAAAACCTTTCACAACGTACAGACGTATAGAAAAATAATTTGTACCTTTGTAGTTGTGGAGGTAAAAGTCGGTCAGAGAAATTGTTTCATTGTTCATTACTTAATAACACAACTTACTTTTTTTATATAATGCGTTTTTTACGGAAAATATTCAACATTGCAACGCTTACAGGAACAATAGCTATTTTTGCATTTATGTTTTTGCTACAAACGATAGCCGTAAACTTTGATTTTCTCAATATTTTTGAGCAAACCATCAATAATTTTAAAATTTCTGATGTGTATTTTTCTCAAATAAGAGATAACAAGACCGTAAAAGGAGATACAAATGTAGTGATTGTAAATATTGGCTATTTGCCAAGAGCAGGTTTGGGGGCACAGATTGAAATCATTTCAAGATACAGTCCGAAAGTAATTGGATTAGATGCACTTTTAGAAGGAGCAAGGCAGCCAGAACAAGATTCTACAATGGAAGCCTTCTTACAGATTGCAAGCCAAAGATGTCCGATAGTTTTTGCTTCAAAATTGGAAAAACCAAACGAAGAGACAAAAGGTTTTGATAGTTTGGGATTGCCACACAAGCCTTTTCAAAAATATATTCAGACAGGTTATGTAAATGTTGTAACGGATGAAGATACAAAGTTTGAGACAGCTCGTATTGTTTCTCCTAAAGAAAAAGTAATTGATTCTTTGTCTTCTACAGATTCTATAGAGTATAGTTTTGCGACAAAACTGGTGCAAATTGCGTATCCTAAGAAAGCAGAAAAACTTTTAGCTAGAGGAAATGATGTTGAGACCATTTATTATCGTGGGGATTATGATAAGTTTATGGTACTCAACCCAATGCAGGTATTGGAGGAAAACTTTGACCCTTCTGTCTTCAAAGACAAAATTGTCATTATGGGCTATATGGGAGAAGATTACAACATTGATGATGGAACAGATGATAGGTATTATACGCCAATGAACTCACGTCCTGTGGGAAGAGCAGCGACAGACATGTACGGAATTATGATTCACGCCAATATGATTTCCATGATTATGCATGAAAATTATATTGATGTGATATCCCCTTATTTAGCCATTTTTTTGTCTGTACTTTTGTGTTTTGCTAATGTTGTACTTTTTACCTATATCTATTTCCACAGAAAACTAGGAACGTGGTATGATGTAATTACAAAAGGCGTACAGCTTGTGGAGGTCATTATTTTTGTCTTTATTTTTATATCTGTTTTGGCTAACTATAATTATATGATGGAACTAACTGTTGGAGTATTGGCAGTGGTTTTGTCTGGAGATGTGCTAGAAGTATTTTTGGCTATTCTCGCAAATGTGTATCCTAAATCTACTCGTGCCTATGAATAAAAAATAGAATAACAAAGGAGAAATAAATTTAAAAAGAGTGAAAAGCACTCAAATCTATTTCTAGTAATAAAAATGGAAAAATCAAACAAAATTTTGAAACTTTACATCTTTTTGTCAAGTTTTCACGTAAGCATAACTATATAATTATTTTTTGTTCGATTTTTGTGTTGAATATAAATAGTTTATCAAATTAAATTTAACAAAAAGTCTAGTAATTCTAGAAAAATACATTATTTATAATTTATATACATAAAAACTTGTTTTTATAAATTGATTTTTTTATAAAAATACAATTAAATACCTTATCGCAATTAAATTTTAAAACTATGAAAACAAAATCACTATTTTTAGTAGCTCTAATGTTGCTTATTGGTGGAACTACAATGGCTCAAAACTATGCTTTTCGTGTTCTGACTGCCAAAGGAAATAATACAGCTTCTAACAACGCTATTCGTGTTGGTTCTAAACTCAATAATTCTGATGTTATTGTGATGGAAGAAGGTGGCTATTTAGGTCTTCTTCATAATAACGGACAAACTGTAGAACTTCGCACGAAAGGCACATATAAAGTAAACGAGCTTGCAAGCAATCTCAAAGCAAGTGCTGGTTCTAGCCTTACTGCTCGTTATGCAAACTATGTAGTTTCTGAACTTACTTCTTCTGCTGAAGAAGCAAGTGGAGACAATCGCTACAAGCACATGAAAAAGACTGGTGCTGTAACTCGTGGTCTTGTTAAGGATATAACTATTATCCAAAGACAAAAAGTACACGCTTTAGGAGATAAAATGGAAATTGAGTGGTTTGTTTATGAAGGCTTAGATAATTTGAAGAAAGCTGACGTAAAAGAATATCGTGTAGTTTTGACAGACTTACGTAATAATGAGCTTTTTTCAGAGATAACAAGTAATAATACATATACTATTGACTTTAATCGTCCTGAGCTAAAAGACCATAAAGTTGTTAAGTATAGAGTAGAATTACCAAGTGGAGAAAACAAATATCCTTCACATGAGCAAGTTGTAAAGAAGGAGAAAGAAATGAAAAAAGATGTTCGTGAGCAATTAGACCAAATTGGTGATGACACAGCTTTAGGGTATCTTATCAAAGCTCAATACTTAGAAGATAAAGAATATTTTGCAGAAGCTGCAATGGCATACAAAATGGCTATTTCTTTGGCTCCAGAAGTAGAGACTTACAAAATTTTGTATGATAGCTTTACAGAGCGTGTTACGATGAGTGAAAAGTCAATCATTGAATACTATGAAAGCATGAAAAAGAATGCTGCTACTACAAATGAATAATCATTAATTTCTAAATCATTAAAAAAGTCTTCACAATTCCGTGAAGACTTTTTTGTTGCATAAAACTTTTGAGTTCTTATTCAATCTCCCACTTTTGCCATGCTTTTAAGAGTTTTTTCTGTTTTTGTGTTTTATCTTCTATTTCTTCAAATCCAAAATCTTGTTCTTGCTCTACAAATACAGGCTTAGATTTGAGGAGTTTCTTTTTCATTTTCGTTTTGCGTCTTTTTTTGATTTCTCTATTTACCAAAATTTCCATTTCTTCATTGGTTTTATAACTCGCTTCGGTTATCAAATCTAAGAAGTTGGTAGCATCTACTTTCTCTCCATTAATTTCTAAGAGAACATCGCCTTCCCTAAACATTTTACCAAACTCATTTGCACCATCCAAATTAAAAACACTCACTTCTTTTGTTTGTGGGTCAACGGCAAGTCCGATATTACCAAAATTAAAAACTTCTTCTGTGCCTTCGCCTGTCGTGTTGATACCCATCGTTTTCAGATATTTAGTATAAGGAAGTTCTTTATTGCTTTCTACATAATCAGCAAAGAAAGTGCGAATTTCTGGATAGGTTATTTCTGCAATAACATCAAAGAGTTTGTCATCTTCAAAAGGCTTATCTTTTCCATATTTTTTAGAAAGGTCTTGCATAAGATTCATAAGTCCGTATTTTCCATCAGAGAGTTCTCTCAAACGAACATCTAACATCCAACCAATCAAAGCTCCTTTTTCATAGACATTGCCATACTCATCAGCATATTCGTCTAAACAACCCAAACTCATCTTTGTAAAAGGAACATCAGAATAATTATTTGCTTCGACTACCTTATCACGCATTTTATCTAAAAATTCATCTAAGGAAATGAGTTCTTGTTGTAACAAAACGTGATTAGCAAAATATTCTGTAACGCCTTCATAAAGCCATAAGTGCTTAGACATTTTAGGGTTGATAAAATCAAAATAATGAATCTGCTCCGAGTGAATAGAAAGAGGTGTAAGGATATGAAAAAATTCGTGGGCAGCAATTTCTACAACAGTATTAGCAAGGCGAGAAGCTCCCATGTTAGGTAAAAAATATAGTGAAGAATAAGAATGCTCCAAAGCGCCGTACGAACCTGAATTGCTAAAACCATCAAAAATATAAATCAGAAAAGCGTATTTTTTGATAGGAAGAGTTCCTCCAAGATAGTTTTTTTGTGCTTCTAAAGATTTTTGTACTTCTTTTGAAATTTCACTGGCTTTTACTTTTCCTCGTTTATGAAAAACAGAAACTAAAATATCTGCTCCCCCAACTTTTAAAGTTACTGTGTCAGGAACACAATACAACATCGGAGAATCTGCCAACAAATGATAATCTGAAACCAAATAGGTATCTTTTTTCTCGTCAGATTTTGCAGCTACTAAAGGCGTTGAGCCATAGAAGTTTTTAGGCTTGATTACATTTATCTCAAAAGGTTGGCGTTTGTAATCTTCCAAATATCCGAAAAGACCATGCGTGTTCAAAACAAAAACATCTTCTTCAATGCTTGTTCCCCCCGGTTCGAAAACTTTATTGTCTAGTTCTGAATCAAAAGTATCATCTACCAAATAGGATATTTTATATACTCCGTTGGTTGGAAAACGCCATTCGTTATCGCTAGGATGAGAAAATTTGATTTCTTTTCCGTTTATATCTGTAACTTTAAAATCACTCAAAAAGCGACCAAAGTCGTAGATATGATACGTGCCAGGGACAATTTTGGGCATAAAAAACGAAATGGAGTCTTTTCCTGTGGTCATTAGTTCATTCTCTCCAACCTTCAAAGAAGACAAGTTTTTAAACACAAGTTCAACAGGCACTTTGTCGTTGGTAGTTTTGGTAAGGTCAAGGGTATAAGAGTATGAAATTTGATAAAATTCAGTAACTCTAACATCTCCTGTTGTGCCTTGTTGTGCCAAAACAGAAAAACTAGCAACTAGATAGAGTAAAAACATAAGACCACTACCCAAACGAAATAAAGGAATCCTCATAAGAAAATAATTAATAATTGTTAGTTGAGATAAAAATACAATTTGAATGAAAAGAACAGATTTTTTATATCTGTTTTGATTTTTTATGATTTGAAAAGGTAAATTTCTGTTCTAAAAAATAACAACTCATTCCACCGAAAGTATAGTAAACAATATCTTGCCATTTGAAATGATTTCCTAGAAAGAGTTGAGTTAGTTTATAATTTCTCAAACTATTAAACCAATGATTTTTTGCTGGCTGATAAAGCTGTAATAATTCTATACCATAACAAAAACATAAAGTAATTATCAAAATCTTGTACGTTGGGACATTTTTAAAAATCCACCCAAAAATCAAAAAAATCAAAATAGAATAAAGATAGTCTCCAAAATGGCTAGTTATAAAAAGGGATGCTGTTTCAGTTCTTGATAACAGACCAATACAGACGATAGCTATGGAAAGCAGAAAATAAAGAGTTCTATTTCTTGACATGCAGTAAGTTATGTTTTATGTCTCAAAATTACCTTAAATAATTTTAAACTATTCTAGTAGATTTGAATTTTAAACTAAATGCGTGTTATGAGTTTCTAAAATATAGATAGCTAAAAAGTTTTTACACCTAAAAAAAATCAATTAGCTACACTGATTATCCCATAACTCCACATTCTTAAAATTAACAATCTAAAATCTAAATTTGCATTATGAGCATAAAAATAGCCCCAGTAGAAAAAATAAATGAAGGACAGAAAAACACAATGGTTAGTTTTTTAGGCATAGAAATCACAGAAGTTACAGAAAACACACTTAGTGGAAAAATGCCAGTAGATGATAGACATACACAAATTATGGGCGTTCTGCACGGTGGAGGTTCGGTAGTGCTTGCCGAAACGTTGGGGAGCATTGCAGCTAATATGAGCGTTGATACAGAAAAATATGCCTGTATGGGATTAGAAATCAATGCCAATCATATCCGACCTGTTCCAAAAGGAAAATGGGTCTATGGAACAGCAACAGCAGTTCATGTAGGAAGAAAAACACATGTTTGGGAAATTAGAATGACAAATGAAGAAGGAAAGCTAACCTGTATTAGCCGAATTACGATGGCAGTGGTTGAGCGTTTTCATTAACTGTAAAACAGTCTTCCAGATTGTTAGAAAATAATATAAATTAAATAATTTTGAAAATCAAAGTGAAAGATTAAACCAACTCTAGCGATTAATGATTATCTTTGTAAAAGATTTTTTATCGTACACCTACAAAGATAATTTTCTGCTATTATGAGCGAATCTCTCAAACACGAATGTGGCGTTGCTTTTCTTCGCCTTCGCAAACCTCTTGGATATTATATAGAAAAATACGGAACACCTGCTTATCCAGTCAATAAAATGTTCTTGCTTATGGAAAAACAACATAACCGAGGGCAAGACGGTGCAGGCTTGGCAAGTATCAAAATTGATATGAAAAAAGGCTATCAATACATCGACAGACTTCGTTCTATTGAAGAACAGCCTATCAATCATATTTTTAATAGAGTAGGAAAGAAATTTAGTAAGGCTCAAAAAGAAGGGAAAAAATACTACAATGCAAAATGGGTAAAAAAGAATATTCCTTTTGCTGGAGAGCTATTTTTAGGACACTTGCGTTATGCTACGTATGGAGCAAACGATGAGCGTTTTTGCCATCCTCTTTTGAGAAGTAGTAACTGGAGAAGTAGAAACTTACTTTTGGCTGGAAACTTTAATATGACTAATGCTGAAGATTTGTTTACACATTTGGCAGAATTAGGACAGTTTCCACAAGAACAAGGCGACACGATTACAGCACTAGAAAAGATTGGGCATTTTTTGGATAGAGAAAATCAACATTATTACGCCCAATACCAACAAGAAAAGAAAGCAAAACTTGCCTTTGATGTAAGTCCAAATGGTAAAAACAATGATGAAAAACAACATTTTGAAGAGCAGTTTCATCATCCACTTACCAATGAAGAAATCATTGAAAAAGTAGAACAAAATATTGATTGGAAGAAAATTTTACAGCGTTCTTGCAACGATTTTGATGGAGGATATGTCATGGTAGGGATGGCTGGTCATGGAGATGCATTTGTAGCCCGAGACCCTGCAAGTATTCGCCCTGCGTATTACTATATCAATGATGAGGTTATTGTGGCTGCCTCTGAAAAGCCTGCTATCAAAACGGCATTTAATTGTGATTATTCTGAAATTCAAGAACTAGAAGGAGGACATGCCTTAATAGTGAATAAAAAAGCAGAGTATGAAATTATTAAATTTCAAGAACCGTTACCGAAAAAGTCGTGTAGCTTCGAAAGAATTTATTTTTCAAGAGGAACAGACCCAGAAATTTATGCAGAACGCAAAATGTTAGGGCGTATGCTTCACCATCAAGTGTTGGATGCCATAGACCATGATTTGGCAAATACTATCTTTTCATATATTCCTAATACTGCCGAAACAGCATTTTTAGGTTTAGTAAAAGGAGTAGAACATCATCTGATTGCACAGCGTGAAAAGACATTGAATCCAGATGAAAAACTCTCGGATGAAGAATCTTCAAAAATAATGACGTTTCGTCCAAGAGTGGAGAAATTAGTTATAAAAGATTCCAAAATGCGAACTTTCATTACTGGTGATGCACAGCGTGATGATATGGTAGCTCACGTTTATGATACAACTTACGAAATTGTAAGAAAAGGCATTGATACACTTGTTGTGATTGATGATTCGATTGTTAGGGGAACAACGTTAGAAAAAAGTATTTTGACAATGCTAGACAAGCTAGAACCTAAGAAAATTGTCATTGTTTCATCTGCTCCTCAAATTCGTTTTCCAGATTGTTATGGTATTGATATGTCTAGACAACATGAGTTTGTTGTATTTAGAGCTTTGCTTGCACTGTTGGAAGAGCGTCATTTGAAATATATGTTGGATGATGTATATGAAAAATGTTTAGCTTCGAAAAAACAACCACTAGAAAAGGTAGTCAATCATGTTAAAGAATTGTATGACATGTTTGAGTACAAGGAAGTTTCTGATAAGGTAGCCGAAATTATTTCAAAAAATATCAAAGCAGAGGTAAAAGTAGTTTTCCAAACTGTGGAAAATCTACACAAAGCCTGTCCAAATCATTTAGGCGATTGGTATTTTACAGGAAATTATCCAACAAGAGGAGGAAACCGAGTTGCCAATCAGGCTTTTATTAACTTTATGGAAGGTAAAAAAACTAGAGCTTATTAATCTTATCCTCAACGACAGATATATGTCTCGTTGATGGCTAAAACAAAATCAAAAAACTATGAAAAAAATGATTTTAGTTATCCTACTGAGCTTTTTTAGCTCAGTAGTTTTTGCACAAGTAGAAGGTGTAGAAGTAGAAAAACCACAAGAAGAAAAGAAGGAAGAAGACAAAAAAGAGACTAAAGATGACGACGATGATGAGGAAGAAATGCGTCTTATCGACCGTTTTTATTTTGGTGGAAATGTAGGAGCAAATTTTGGAACAATTACATTTATAAATGTTGCTCCAATGGTGGGTTTCAGAATTACGCCAAGGTTTTCAGTAGGTGTAGGAGGTACATATCAATATTGGAGCGATAAGCGTTTTACTCCAACCTACAAGCAAAGTATTTATGGAGGAAGTCTATTTTCTCGTTATATGATTGCTGAAGATTTTTTGGGTGCAGGTAATTTGTTTGCTCATGCAGAATATGAAAATCTATTTGCCAAACAGCCTTTTCAAGACCCTAATACAGGACTTATTACAGAAAAAACTAAATCTTTTCCATCTTTTTTCATTGGTGGAGGTTTGGCGATTCCAATTGGTAGTCGTTCTGCATTTACTATTTCGGCATTGTACAATCCTTTCTATGATGAGTTTAATTCTTTGTATGCTAGTCCTCTACAAATTCGAGTAGGAGGGTTTTTCTAAAAACGCAATGAAAAAATATAGTCTCTCATTTTTAGCTTTACTTTTTTTCCTTATGTCTTTTCAAACTGACAAACCAGCATATCAAATTTTTGATAAAGAAGGAAATAAATCTTCTTACAATGCTCTTTTAGAAAAGGCAGAAGATTATGATGTTGTTCTCTTTGGAGAAAGTCATAACAATCCAATTACCCATTGGCTACAAATTGAACTTACTAAAGATTTGTATAAAAAAACATCTGAAAGACAAAGTAAAAAGGGTAAGAATCATCTTATTTTAGGTGCAGAAATGTTTGAAGCGGATAACCAAGTGATTTTAGATGAGTATGTGGCAGATATTATCACAGAAAAAAACTTTGAAGCAGAGGCTAGACTTTGGAACAATTACAAAACGGATTACAAACCCTTAGTTGAGTTTGCTAAGGAAAACAAGCTCACTTTTGTAGCAACAAATATTCCTCGTCGTTATGCTTCTTTAGTTTCAAAAAAAGGGCTTTCTAGTTTAGATTCCCTTTCAAGTGATGCTAAAGGTTTTATGATGCCTTTGCCAGTAGAAGTAGATTTGAAAATGCCAGCCTACACCAATATGCTCAAAATGATGGGAGTGCATTCTCATACAGAAAATGTACATCAAGGAGCTGCAAATTTTGCTTATGCACAAGCTGTGAAAGATGCAACAATGGCGTATCGAATCAATGAATATTATAAAAAAGCAGCTCAAGCTAACTCTAAAAATCCAATTTTGCTGCATTTCAATGGTTCTTATCACTCTGATAACTATGAGAGTATTGTCTATTATCTCAAAAAATATAATGCAGATTTAAAAATAATGACCATCACGGCAGCCGACCAAGCAGATTTGAGCAAGCTAGAAAAAACAGAAGTTGCTGATTTTGCTATTGTTACACCTCTTTCTATGACAAGGACGTATTAAGAATGAAAATACCTATTTATGAAGCTATTGAGTTTAAAAAAGTTCTTCAAGAAGGAGGTTCTACTAAACCGTGGCTTGTTGAAGTATCTGTTTCAGACAGTACAGAAACTTATGTGGTTAAAGTATTTAAAAAAGATACTTTGAATCAATATCCAGCAGTAGCCAATGAAGTTTTTGCCAATATTTTAGCTAAAGAATTAGGTTTATCTGTTCCTCCAATGGCTTTGGTTAACTTTAGCGATACTTTTATAACTACCCTTTCAAACCAAGAAAAAGAACTGATTGAAAAAGATATAATAGACAGTAGAGTTAAGTTTGCTTCTTTGTATTTGCCCAATACTCAAATTTATTCTTTGCTTTCGTCAGGCTTAGATAAATATGACAGAGCTGAAATTTATGCTTTTGATAATTTGATACATAATTCAGATAGAAAAGTTATAAAACCAAATTTATTATTGGATATAAATAGTGAAAAATACTATCTCATTGACCATGAGTTGAGTATATGTGGCATTCAGGGAAGTTATTTAACAAAGATTCAAAGAGGAGAGTGGTTATATAATTTTAAAAACCATCTATTTTTTCACCTTCAATATGATGAAAAAGATATTTTTGCTCATTTTATAGAATCATTACGTCATATTTCCGTAAATTGTTTAGATAAAGCTCATCATGAGCTTGTGAAGCATGGACATAGAACACCATTAGATAGCTTCAAACCCTATCTACAACACTTGAAAAATAACAGTCATATTTTTGAGAAAATTTTGTATAGACAAATAAGAAATGAATAAGGTTTTTACATATAGTTTGTTAAAGTATCGTTACTCTGCTGTTTTGGGAGAAGTTTTTAACGTAGGTTTGCTTGTGCAATTTCCTTATCCCTATCAAGAAGTTGCTTTTTTGCATCCT
>NZ_JAHDIG010000090.1 GCF_020630935.1 Bernardetia sp. | reverse complement strand
TCCCTAACAAAACAAAACGCCTTTGCAATCATCTTGCAAAGGCGTTTTTGTTTTTTTTATGCTTAAATTATGAGCTTGCTTGAATTTACCATTTGTAGCTCAAAGAAATAATTTTAAATAGGCTCTCTAAATAAGGGAGTAATTATTTAAACTTTACAGAGTTACCAACATCTATTTTTTTATCATTATTCATCAATTCTAAAAGAGGAATATTCATAGTAAGAGTTTTTCCGTCTTCTGAAACAGTTGTGTTCTTCTTATTAGAGTATGACTTTACTTTATTCGGAACATGAACAATATATGTATAGTTGGCATTACCAAAAAACATTTGCATCATCTGCTTTGCTTGAGCTTTTTCTTCTTCTGTTTGTTCGCTATCGCCATCTTTTTTACCTCCCATAAGTTCAGATAAATCTAAATCACTATTTCCCATGGCAAAAGAATTTGCCTTTGTAAATTCACCTTTCTTGAAAGAATAGAGTTTCTTCATTACTTTTACCTCACCTTCTTTTTCTTCTTTGGAAGCATTAATAGCTCGGTTGAGTGCATCTACATCTTCAAAGTCATACATGATTGAAAATTTTAGGTCTTCCTCTGATGAAGCTGTTTTTACATTTGAAATACCTTTTATTTGTGAGAGTCTTTCCTTAGTAGATTCCATTGTAGAATCCATTTTGTTTGTAGGCTTATTAGCATTTTTAGCTGAGTCACTCTGCATATTTAGAGCCATCTGAACCATTGGATTACTGCCCAAATCAAAAGTTTGAATAAAAGAACCAGAACCATCTTTTTTTATAGTTACCTCTTCTTTGATATCGAAGCAGCTAGTAAGTGAGAGAGATAAAATAGCTAAAATAGCTAAGACGTAAGTGTTTCTAAAAGTGATGTTCATTTAGTTTGAAGTAAAATTGATAAAATATAAAAACTTGTCTAACGCAAATATATGCTTTATGGTTCGCAATGTATATGCCAGTATCTCTAAAATAGTATGTTTTATAATGCTTCTTAGGAAAGTGTTTATTGATAGAAAATTGATTAAATCGTTTTGCTATTTTCATTTCCAAAGAGTTTTTTTTGATATTTGTGAGACAAGATGAAAAAGAAGAGATTTCTATTTAAGTTCTCCATCAAAAAGAAAAATTGTTTATGCCAAAAAAGCCAGAAGAAATTTTAAAAGATTTGAGAGCAGGTAAGTTTTCTCCCTTTTATTTTTTGATGGGAGATGAATCTTTCTATATAGACCAAATTGCAGATTACATTGAAGAAAATGCACTTGAACAATCTGAAAGAAGTTTTAACCAAACGGTTTTGTATGGAAAAGATGTGCAAATGAAAGACATCTTAGCTAGAGCAAAGCAGTTTCCTGTGATGGCAATGCGACAAGTTGTGATAGTTAAGGAAGCACAAGAAATTGCTGATTTTGGAAAAGAAGCAGCCAAAACACAACTTCAAAACTATGCTGAAAATGCCGTTCCTACTACCGTTTTAGTTTTTTTATACAAACACAAAAAACTAGCACTCAATACAAAACTAGCCAAAGCAATAGATAAGCATGCTATTTTGGTAGAATCAAAATCGCTGTATGAAAATCAAATTCCTGCTTGGATTGGAAATTATCTGCAGCAAAAAAAATATAGAATTACGCCAGATGCGACAGCTTGGCTTACAGAAAACGTAGGGCTAGAACTCTCAAGGCTTTCAAATGAGTTAGATAAATTATTATTAAATTTTGGAAAAACAGATGCTTCTTCGCAACCCTCACAAATCACGACCGAACTTGTAAAAAAATATATCGGTACGACAAAAGAATACAACGTTTTTGATTTGCAGAGAGCTATTGCACAACGAAATGGACTCAAAACGCACAAAATAATCAATACTTTTGCAGCCAACCCAAAAGACCATCCTGTTATTCCAATTATTTCATCACTCTTTGGGTATTTTTGTAAACTAATCTTGCTGCATAAGCATAAAGAAAAAAGCAACAACGAACTTGCTGGAATATTAAAAGTAAGTCCATATTTTGTGAAAGATTACAGAGAAGCTGTCAAAAAATATAACATTCCTAAAGTTCTTTTCGTATTAAATGCCCTTCGGATAGCTGATGCACAGTCTAAGGGAATAAACAGTAGTGCAAAAGATGGCGAAATTCTTAGAGAACTTGCTGTCAGAATCTTAGGCTAAAAAAATAAAACTCATACAACGTAAAACTCAAATTACCTTGAATCAACTCTCAAAAAGCCGTAGTCCTTATTTACTTCAACATGCTCAAAATCCTGTGCATTGGCAAATGTGGAATAGTGAAGTGTTGGAAAAAGCCAAAGAAGAAGATAAGCCTATTTTAGTTAGTATTGGTTATTCGGCGTGTCATTGGTGTCATGTAATGGAACATGAAAGTTTTGAAAATGAAGCCATTGCAAAGCTGATGAATGAGTATTTTGTTTGTATAAAAGTAGATAGAGAAGAACGCCCTGATGTTGATGCAATTTATATGGAAGCTGTGCAGATGATGGGAGTTTCGGGAGGTTGGCCACTCAATGTTTTTCTAACTTCTGAAGCCAAGCCATTTTGGGGAGGAACATATTTTCCACCCAATCAGTGGGCAGATATTGTAACACAGATTGGAAAAGCCTATCAAATCAAGAGAGATGAAGTAGAAGAATCTGCTAAAAAAGTAACTAAAGTCTTGTCTATTTCTGCCTTAGAGAGATATAATCTGAAAGATGTTTCTGATTTTGATGACTCTATTTTAGAAAAAGCCTTTGAGAAGTTTGAAAAACATTTTGATACAGAATTCGGAGGAGTGGGACAAGCTCCAAAGTTTCCAATGCCTTCCTACTACTTATTTTTACTCCGATACTATGATTATTTGAACAGACAAGACAAAGAAAATAAAGAAATAACAAATCCTATAAAAGAAAAAATACTCCATCAAGTCTATCTCACACTTGCCAAGATGGAACAAGGTGGGATGTACGACCAAATAGGAGGAGGATTTGCTCGTTATTCTGTCGATAAAGAATGGTTTGCGCCTCATTTTGAAAAAATGCTCTACGACAATGCACAACTGTTATCACTTTATGCAGAAGCCTATACTCTCACAGAAAATAAAAATCAGAAAGAAGTTTATAAACAGGTGATAAAACAAACCACTGACTTTTTGTTGAGAGAACTTCAAGACCAAAACGGAGGTTTTTACTCAGCATTAGATGCAGATAGTGAAGGAAAAGAAGGTAAATTTTATACGTGGACAACTGACGAAATAGAACATATTTTCACTAACCACATTTTTGAAAACTCTACTAGCCAAGAAGAAGACCTACAATTATTTAAAAAATATTATTCCATAACCTCAAAAGGAAATTGGGAGAGTCCACACGCTACAGAAGGCGCAAATATTTTGTATAGGAAAGACACAGATGAAGAGTTTGCAAAACAGAATGATATTGATTTAAGTATTTTGAAAAGCAAAGTGAATGAATGGCAAAGTCATTTTCTTAAAGAAAGAGAAAAGAGAGTTCGTCCGTCTTTAGATGATAAAATTCTGACTTCTTGGAATGCTCTTTTGATAAAAGGTTTTTGTAATGCTTATTCTTCATTAAACGATGAAAAATATTTGAGTTTGGCTTTGCAAGTTGCAGAGTTTATAGAAAATAAACTTTTTGACAAAGAAGATAGAAATAAACTTTATCACACTTTTAAAGATGAAACTGCTGAAATTGATGCCTTTTTAGAAGATTATGCTTTGCTGATAGAAGCCTATATTTCACTTTATCAAGTTTGTTTTGATGAAAAATGGATAGGCAGAGCTGATGAACTTACTAAGTTTGCTCTCACAAATTTTTACGATAAGGAAGAACAGCTATTTTATTTTACCAATCAGAATTACGGAGAAAAATTAGTAGCGCAAAAGAAAGAAATTTTTGATAATGTAATTTCATCTTCCAATTCTGTAATGGCTACCAATCTATATTTTTTAGGAATAATTTTAGAAAACAATCAATACAAAGAAACAAGTAAATCAATGCTTTCGAAGGTAGCTTCTTTGATTGCAACCGAACCTCGCCATGTTTCGAACTGGGCATCGCTTTTTACCTATTTTTTAACGCCAACGCCAGAAATTGTTGTGGTAGGTAAAGAGTATAAGAAGGTAGTTCAAGAAATTTCTACGTATTATATTCCAAATAAAATTGTTGCAGCTACAGAAAGCGAAGAGAATGGAGAAAATTCATTATTGCCCCTTTTAGAGATGCGTCCAGCTATAAATAACGAAACGACTATTTATGTCTGTAAAAATAGAATGTGTCAGTTGCCTGTAAATAGTGTAGAAGAGGCTTTGAAACAGATGTGATTTGAAAATTAGCAATTTTGGTCATCTTCTTTCCCAAAAGAAAAAAGTAGATTTGAATAATTATTTATCTAGTTACTTAAATCTACTTTTTTATGGAAAATATTAATCTGTATTATATCACTATTGTAGGATTTTTAAGTTTGATTGCTTTTTCTATGCTCTTGATTTTGAGAGGTTTAAAGCTGACATTAAAGAGGACAGAGTTTTCAAATCAAAAACAAAACAAGATATTTTTTCAAGGAGTTTTTGTAGTTTTATTTTGGCTTGGTTTGACTGGAATTTTATCAGCTTTTGGAGTGCTGGAAATGAACGAACAAAAACCTGTTATTCCTCCTCCTTTACTCGTTTTAGTCAATATTCCTTTGATAGTTTTACTTTTTTTTATCAATTTGAGTAAGACGGTTAAAGAAATTATCAAAGTAATTCCTTCGCACTGGTTAGTGTATTTTCAGAGTTTTCGAATTGTTGTAGAGATTTTGTTATGGCTTTTATTTGTTCAAAACCTATTGCCTATTCAGATGACTTTTGAAGGCAAGAACTTTGATATTTTGGTAGGCATTTTGGCAATTCCAGCAGGCTATTTTGTTGCAAAACAAACTTCAATAAAAGCAAAAAAGAAGTTATTGATAGCTTGGAATATTTTCGGTTTGTGTGTTTTGGCTATTATCGTCTCTATTGCTGTACTTTCTGCGCCTCTGCCGATTCGCTATTTTATGAATGAGCCAAGTTCCAAAGTTGTTTCTACGTTTCCTTTTGTTTGGTTACCAACTGTATTAGTTGTAATTGCGTATAGCCTACACATTTTGTCTTTAAAACAGGCTTTTCTAATTAAAGAAAAATCATAGAAAAGTTGTAGGAATTTGGTCGTCTGTACGTTCGTTGTACCAAGAAATAGACTGAATGAGCCAGTTTCCTTTCGCACAAATGAGCTGGATGCTATTGATTCCTCTTGTGGTAGGTTCGCCATCTAATTCAATTTTGTTGGCAAAAACACTAAAGCGCTGTGCTATCTTTCCAAAAATCTGGGTGCGATGAGAAACTTCTTCTGTGAAAATTTGAGGAATGCTGTGTTCTTTTATCTGATTATCTAAAACCTGTGCAAAAGTACGAACATCTAAAAACATAGGTGCATCTAAGTTAGCATTTATAAACTGTGCGCTACTTGTAAAACAGTCGTGAAAGTTTGTCCAGTTAGGTTCTGTTCCTTCTGAAAACGACATACTCTTATACAACGTTTCTACTCGTTTCTGAATAGCTTCTTCTTTGCTTTTGTAGAGTGAGGAGAACGTACTGCCGTGTTTTTTATCAGTATCTTGTTCGAAGTCTGCCATAGTCTAATTGTATTATTTTCAAAAGGACGATAAATAGTCTGTAAAACTACTATAAAATTTGTTTTGTTTATAGCCTTTTAATATTTTTTTTGTAGCAGGTTCAGAAAAATAACCCTAACTTTTTTGTTTTATTCAAACAATTATCTTGTCAATGTAATTTATGATGTATCTGAAGTTAGAGTACTGGACAGGATATAAAAAGTTGTTGGTATTGCTACACTAAAACACTAATGAACGTTATTTTTTCTCTGTTCTGTGAGCCAAACAACAGCAAACATCTATTGATGTAGAGTATTTTAATCTGAAATTTATTTTGACTCAACATGGTTATTTAAAAATTGTTTAAGACCTGAAAGTTAGCGAAGCTAATGTAGTTTATACAATTGTCGCTACTGACCTATTGGTCTGACCTTGGTCTATTAGGTCAGTCTTGTTAGAGCAGACCGTAAATAATTTGTTTTTTCGATTCTTAAACAATGTCTTAGTTTTGTTATAGGTTATGAAAATCAAAATTATTGATAGAAAACATTATTTTATCTCTGTAGATAAGGTAAAAAACCGTGTCTATTATTTTCTGACCACAGAAAAATGGGAACTAGAAGATGCAGATACATTGTTGTCGGATTGGAAAGAAGTTCTCACACATGTTTTAGATAACTTTACCATTTTATCAGATATTCGTAATTTGATGATTCAATCTCGTAAGTTGGAAGCAAAGCATGAAGAAGCGCAAAAATATGTCGCTGAAAATGGATTGTTAAAATTAGCAAGAGTGCTTTCTAAAGATGATATTGTAAACTTACAATTTTCAAGAATAACACAGCGTTCTGAAATTCCCAATGATGTATTTGATAACTCGGAAGATGCTGAAAAATATTTAGACCAGATAGTGCAGTCTTTCCAAACAAAATAAACTAACCTATAAATAACAGATGAAGCCAGAATATTTTATACCTACAAATATTCAAGATTATATAGAAGAATGCTTGCAACAGCTAGAATCTGAAAAAAATATTAAGATTTTATATGCTTGTGAGAGTGGTAGCCGTGCGTGGGGATTTGGTTCGCCAGATAGCGATTATGATGTTCGTTTTCTGTTTGTTCACGACAAAGAAAAGTATGTATCTATTCATTCTCCTTTAGATTCGATAGATAGATTTTTTGAAAATGATGTTGATGTTTCAGCTTGGGATATTCGTAAGGCATTAGGATTACTGAAAAAGTCAAATGCAACACCTTTTGAGTGGTTGCAATCACCTATCATCTATCGCCAAAATGAAGAGTTTAGAAATCAGTTGTGGGAACTATCAAAACTTTATTTTTCTCCAAAAACACTTATTTTTCATTATCTCGGCATCGCAAAAGGAATGCTCTCAAAGATAGAAGACCATCAGATTTCTATCAAAAAATATTTCTACGTGCTACGTCCTGTGTTGGCTGCATATTATATCAAAACTAGAAATCAGCCTGCGCCCACAGAATTTAGATTTTTAGTGGAAAATTTAGTACAAGTAGAAAACAGTACCAAAAACAAGGAAGTAAAAGAAGCCATTGAAGAACTTTGGAAGCAGAAAATAATAGCTAAAGAAGGCGAAAAAATAAAAATTCCTACTTTTATCCACTCCTTTATTACAGAACAAATTTCTGAATGTGGAGCATATGCAAGTAACTTAAAACGTAAAGAAGAAGAGAACGAACCTCTGAATGAGTTTTTCAGAAGTTTGTTATAGACTTTAATCTTCTGTTTTGTCTGGAGGAGTTTTTTTCTGTGGTAATTTGATTTTGATAGGCTTGACTGTTTTAGGTTTTTCTTGATTCGAATTTTTAGAAGTAATTTTTTTAATCTTGATAGGTTTCTTTATTGCCTCCTTACTTTCTGCGTTTTCATTTGTTTTAGGGGTAGGTAGTTTTATTTTGATAGGTTTTTTTTGAGCTGTATCTTCTTTAGTTTTAGGAACTATTTTTTTAATCTTGATAGGTTTCTTTATTGTCTCCTTACTTTCTGTGTTTTCATTTGTTTTAGGAGTAGGTAGTTTTATTTTGATAGGTTTTTTTATTGCCTCCTTACTTTCTGCGTTTTCGTTTGTTTTAGGGGTAGGTAGTTTTATTTTGATAGGTTTTTTTTGAGTTGTATCTTCTTTAGCTTTAGGAACTCCTTTTTTTATTTTGATAACAGGTTTTATCTTAACGATAGGTTTTTTATCTGTTTTTGTAGTATCTACTTCTTTCGAACTGATAGGTTTTTTTATTTTTGGCAAAGTAGCAGTTTTTTCAACCGTTTTTTTAGTGGCTTTTTCAGCTTGAAAATCATCCCACTCTTTTTGTTTTTCTTTGGCTTCTTCTTCTGTTAGATTGCCAAATTTATAGTTCATGTTAGCAATATCAGTTTCACTAAAATCAAATTCTTTTGTCATGGTAAGGCATTCGGTCGGACAAACCACTGTACAAAGTCCACAGAAGCAACATTTTGCCATATCAATATCAAACTTGGCAGCATAAAAACGAATGGGTGAGCCATCAGAAGCTCTACCTACTTGTTCTGTTCCACGAATTGCATCAATTTCAATGCAGTTTACAGGACAGACCTCCAAACATTTGTTACAGACAATACAATCTTCTATTTCATTATGAAGTTTGTAGCGTCCATTATCAGGAATAGGCATCATCTCGTGTGGATAACGATTTGTAACTACTCCAAAATTAGAAATATCATCTTTATCAAAAGACTGATTTTGAGCTGCATTTGCACTTCCACTATTATTTTTTTCCGTTTTGGCAAGGCTTCGTATAGATTTTTGAAAGTGTTCCCACGTTAAGCCCAATCCTTTTTTTGTAGTTTGGGTAGCCTCTTTTAAATCTTTCCAATAAGTATTTTTATTTTTATCGTCCATATCTATATAATACAAGTTTCTTAATCTGTCGCTTATTCAACTGCTCTCTGTTTTCTAAGTTTACGATTTTTGAAAAATTTATATCCCCACCATAAGAGAGGCAAACTCCAAATTATAATAACTATTATGGGCACATAAGACTCTTCTTTCTTTCCAATAGAAGGAATAAGAGCAAATATTACTAGCAGTATCGTCCACCAAAATAAGAAGTTTGCTCTTAAATTAATTTTATCTTTTTGTTTGAAAGCGACAAAGATGGTGTAAAAATAAAATAATGGAACATAAATAAACAAGCCAATGACTGCACTACGAAAAATAATATTTTCTCCAGTATTATATTCATCAATAACAAGCCCAATAAACAATAAAAATAGCAATATAAGAGCAGGAATATAACCTTTCATAGTTGTCAGACTGTAAGGAGATTTTTGGAATTTATACAGTACATACTGCCCTGCAAGAGTACGTAAAAAATAACTAGATGGTAGTATAAGAAGTAAAAATAACAAAGTTAAATCATCTGTCAGAGATAGTTTTGTAATAGAAAGTCCGATAAAAAGCAATACTGTAGAAATTGCTATACCTATCCAATCTGCAAAATAGTTGAAGTTGCGTTCAGAAAATTCTTTTGCAGCTTTCTCTATTGCAAACCACGTGATACCTACTGTTAGCCATATAAAGATATTTACACCTCCAAAAAAGTTGTTAAGTGTGCTGAGTGTTCCTTCAACTCTGTTGATATAATGGAAAAGTGAAGCTGTGCCAATAACTAACAACCCTCCTGAGGCTAAGAACAATGTGCCATTAAAATAAAGCAGTCTATTCACATCTTTTATCCCAAAAATAATCCCTGCAATAGATAAAGAAAGTCCAGAGGCAAAAGCCACAGGAACAACATAGTTTTCATCCATTATCAGAATAACCCAGCCTGTACCCACAAAAAGCCCTACCACTAAGTAGAGAAGTATTTTAAAATATCTTTGACTTAGAAACAGCATATTAAAATAATTGAGAACCAAAATGCTTAAAAGAAAAACAGTCATAAACAAAACTCCTTTAGCTACAAGGTTAGCAAGTTGGGAGGGTACTTTTCTATAATCGTCTATATTGGCTATTTGGTATTCTATTTTTTCTTCTGGAGACAAGGCTGGAATTTGCTCAAAAACCTCTTTGAGTGTATTAGGAGTTGCAAAAATGTAACTTATTTCTCCATCATGAACTGCAATTTTATCTTTTCCTAGACTTGAAAAGTAAACACTTTCTGGAAAATTGTAGATGGCAATAAGACTATCTGGCTGATTTTTCTTTGTTAATTTCCATGCTTTTTCTTTATCTTCTTGAATTAGAGTATAGTTTCCTACTTCAAAATGGATTTCATGTTCTCTAAAATAACCTTTTGTATAAGCCGTTTTCTCTCCGATAATTTTTTCCCATTGGGCTAATGTTTTTTGGTAGAGTTGGTTTTGGTTGTCCCATACAATTTGTTTATCATCGTGATCACTTAACAAGTTGCCTACTGTATCAAAAACACTAATGTAAGTAGGATACTTACTAGTGTAAATCTCACTTCTTGCTACTACAATTCTTAATTGATTTTCTAAATCAGCAAAGAAGATTTTTGAAGAATGATTTGCTAAAACATCGGTTTTAAATTGTCTTATTGGTCTTGCTTCTTCATCATAAAGCGTAATTTTTCCATTGTCTGAATGAGTAACAATATATTTTCCATCATCAGAAATATCTATAAAGGGAATTTCTTTCAAAGAAGAACCATAATTTCCTCTTAAGCTATTATATTTTTTTGAATACTCTTCTACATGGGTTTTGAAGAGTTGTTTTTGATTATTAAACTCTTGTTTGTCTGCAAAAGCTGTAATAGCTTCGCCTTTCTTATCAAACAAATACAAATAATCTCCTACTACGACAAAACGAAATTGGTTTTCAGAACTTACCACAGTATGAATATATTCGTCTATTTCTAGTTGGGTAAAAATATTTGACTGTTTGTTGGGCAGTAGTTTGGTTTCTTCAATATTGGTGTAAAAATTTTTGATAGAAGAGAGTGATAACTCTTTTTCTGATTGGTAGGCTGCTTTTGAAAGTTGTAAAGCTCGGTCTGGAAAAAGTCTTAAAAGTTCTTTTGATTCAAAAATCAAATTTTTGACAGCAAGTTCTTTTTGGTGTTGATAAGATTTATACCACTGCGAACCTGCCAAAACAGCCACAGCCAAAATAATAGCAATGGCAGCAATGAAAATTTGTTTGTTTCGCTCAATAGCTAGATTTACTTTATTCTGTTTTTTCAAACTAGCTTTTAAAAACTCTTCTTGAAGTTCTGTAACGAGAGGGATTTTTTTATTTTCTTTTGCTTGTTCTAACCATTTATTGGCTAAGGTAAGTTCGTTGCCACGCAACAAAAAATCTTCATTTTTCTCAAACTCTTCCCACTCCATTGCTTCTTTTTGCCACTTGGTATGTGCCTGTACGTGTTCTCTATCTGTATCTAGGGTACGCAACATTTCAGCAAACTGCTTCTCAAATTTGGTGTGGTTTGCTCTAAAATCTATCCATTGAACAGCAGCGAGTGCAGTAGGTTGGTCTGTTGGGTTTATCTCTCTGTAAAGTAAGGTAATGAATCGCTTACCTAATTTTTGGGCATATTCTACTTCATCTGCACAATAAGGCGACAAAATAGACTCTGGCGAAAGAATAAAAACAATATTGTCAGCATTTTCAATGCCTTGATAGATTTCTTTCTGAAAATCTGCTCCAGAAGCAATACTTTCTTGGTCGAACCACGTTGTTTTTCCTGCAATTTGTAGGTTCTCATTTATTTTTCTAGCAATGTCGCCATCTGTTCTAGAGTAAGAAATGAAAACATCTATTTGTTCGGAAACGCTTTTAGATTCGCTTTCTTTTATGAAATCTTCATGAATTTGTAGAGGCTGGTTGTTTTCTCTTTTCTGTCCTATTTTTAGCCAAATTTTAGCTTGGTCTAAGTTGTGTCCACGCAGTAGCATAGACGGATTTTTGTCTTGTCGTTCCCATTTTAAAGCTTGGGTAAGCAAGATTTTATGACGCTGAATGTACTCCTTATCTTTGTCTAAAATTTCTAAAAGCTCATCAATATCTTTTTCAAAGTCTGTTTTTTCATTTTTAGAAAGCGAAATATCTTCTCTATTGTCTGTAAAATCTATATATTGAAGGTCTTTTAAAACTTCTGGAAATTCTGATTCATCTATTTTTTCCAAACGCAACGGAATAACTCTCTTTTGCAAGGAAATAGCATATTCCAACTCATCCATACAATATTCTGATTCTAACGATTTCCTAGTAATAAGAAAAATCAGATTATCTGCTCCTTCTACGCCTTTTCTGATAGCTTTATGAAAATCTACACCCGAACTGAGGTCGGTTACGTGTGTCCAAGAAGTATAACCATAAAGAGAAAGTGTATAAATTACTAGCTCTCTTGTAATGGTGTTTTCAGGATTTTCTTCTTCTGCAGAAGCAATAAAAACATCTGTTTGAAGATTATTAGCATTTTTTTTAGCTTCTGCAATAAAGCGAGCGTGCAAATCAGAAGGAAAACAAGGAGGTTGTTTTTTATCGAAGCGAGTAAAGAGCCATTCTTCAGCATGTTTTCTTTCGTTGGCAACCAAAAGGTGCATTGAATTGTGATGATTTCGTTCCCACTCAATTGCTCTTAAAAGAATTTCAGTATGTTTTTGCACATATTCTTTTTCGTCTTCCAACAAAGACAAAACTCCTTTGAAGCCTTCGTCAAAATCATCTATTGTTTCATAATCGCTTTGTTCTTTATCTTCTTCCCACTGTTGGCGCATATACACCCAGTTTATTTTTCCAATAGCAGGGTGCATCATATCCCAAACTTCCTTGGTAGTAGGTTCGATTTGAAGAATAGGGATAATTCTTTTCCCACGCTTGAGAGCCAATTCGATTTCCTTTCTACAATATGGCGATTTTACAGCGTGTGGAGCAATAATAAAAATAAAATTATGAGCCGTTTCGATGCCTTCATCTATTTGGTGCTGAAAGTCTACACCTAATGGAATATCATTTTGGTCGAACCAAACTTTATAGCCTTTCTGTGTTAATTGCTCACATAATTTGGTTGCAAAAGCCTTTGATTCGGCTCTTCCATAGGAAATAAAGACATCTTTATAACGAGTATTTAGATTGTCTTCCAGTTTTTCTAGCGTGGTAGTTGTGTCGCTCATAAGTAGAATTTATTTTTTTTGAAAATAAACACTTTTGAGGAATGAAACAAGAAGAAAAAATGCTGTTTGTCGAAAAGTATCCTGCTTCCACCTTTGTTAGTCTTTTGTTTTTGCTTTGTCGTAATAGCAATCAAAAAAATATAAATGAACAGAGAAATAAAACAGATTAAATTTTAGTAGTTTTAATAGTAGTGTTTTTTGTTGGGAGAGTTTCGTTAGAACGCCAACAAAGGTGTAGTTTTTGTAAAATTTCAATATTTGTAGCTATATTTAGAACTGTAAAGTACAAAGGGCTGGAAGCCTAAATACATATTACTCACTCGCAGAATGCGAGCGAGAGCAGGGGCCTTGTATCGATAAAAACGGTAATAGGAATACTTATATTTTTGAAGGAGATAGCATTCGTATTCCTAATGGACAATAAAAACTAAATGAAAACACTAAAAACTATATTATCGCATCTTATATATTACACAATATTTGTATTGTTGGGGGTATGTGTAATTCTATTCATTTACAAAATAAATTATGAAGATGCTGATAGCAAATTAAATTACCTACGTTTACAGGGGAAGTACACAATAGGCAATGTTATAATGTCAAATAAACATAATGAAAAAGAAAATACTTTTCTATATGACTACGAATACTATGTAAGAGGAAAAAGATATACAAACACAAATGCTAGTATAAATGCTTTATTAATCAAAGAAAATGAAAAATATTTAGTAATTTTTTCTCAATTTGACCCTAGTACATCTTTATGTTTATTACATAAACCAATTAGAAATTTGAATGACAAAAGCCTGTATTCAGATGTTGATACAACAGATCTTAATTTAATAGTTATCTTGTTAGGAGAATATTATGTATTGTATATAGTTATATTTTACTGTTTGGGTTTTGTAATTAATATGATGATTAAGCTTTTACATGTATATCTTGGCAATGCTAAACTTTAGAGCCTCCCAGCTCCTTCTCGGCTATCGAAAAATGAATAAGAAATAGTGGCTGTCGCTCGTTTCTAAACGAGTGACGGCTATGTATTCGGCATCTTGCCGTGCCTTTTGTATTTGCTTTAGCTATGTTAAGAATTTCGGTTTATAATTAGAATAACGAACTACAGAAGGCTAGAAGCCTAAATACACATTCCTCAGTTGCAAAATGCGAGCGAGAGCTAGTAAACTCAACTCCAATGCAATCTACGACTTATGACACCATACACCATTTTTATAAAACATTCAATCTAACAAGACCTAGAAGATAAGGCTTATGAAAGTACATTTCAAAATAATTCAAATACTTTTATTTTTATTTTTTACTCATAACTGTTTTAGCCAATTCATTTTTTATGAATTTAAGTTTCCAATAAGTTATGAAAAATATAGAGTGTTAAAAGATAGTGCTTTCGTACACAAACAAGTTTATATATTAGATAAAGTGGCGAAAGAGTATCGTACTTATGTAAAAGGAGATAGTACACTTTTAGTAGAGTCTGGTTGTGCTATACAAGTATTAAGCAACGTAGCCTATATAAAATATAGACACAAATCAGATAGTCTAAGAGAAGTTCTTGACCTTGTCCCTCTAAATATTATAGATAAAAAAATTTCTTACAATGAGTTCATAAATTATGTACAGGAGTACTTACCAAAAGCAAGAAATTTACGTAAAACGAGTCGTTCAGAACTTTACAACTGTATTCTTTTATCTAATATCATAGATAGGGAAATCTTTTTTGGTAAAAAAAAGATTCTCCCCCTATTGTATGATTATAAAAGTAGTTTTGATAGTACATTTAATATTCAATTTCAGAATCACGATTATCGTTTTACCTTTTCCAAAGTGATAGATAAAACTCTAATATTATATGCTAGAAAATGTAAAGAACTTGGGTATAAACCATATCATTACAGTAAAAAAGATATTGTACTAAATATTGTAGAAGATATAAAAGAGTTTTACCGAAGCTGTCCTCTTAAATACAAATTGTTAGTTATGGAAACTGAAATGAAACTTCATGGTGTTAAGATATATGCTGTATCTCGTCCTCTTTACTTTTTTCTTTTACAAATTGATGAAGTAGTATCTGATTGGTATTGATTTACCTGCTGCATCTCGGCTGCAAATAAATAAAAAATATCTCTAGCTCCCCTGCTGCATCTTGGCTGCCGAAGAATGAATGAAAAAATTAGCTCTAGCTCGCTTGGAAGCGAGTTAGGACTATGTATTCGGCATCCCTGCCGTGATTTTTGTATTTGCTTTAGCTATGTTAAGAATTTTGTCTTATATTTAGAATAACGAAATACAGAAGGCTAGAAGCCTAAATATATATTGCTCACTCGCAAAATGCGAGCGAGAGCTGGTAATTATACTTTTTAAGACACTACCAAAAATTTATGTAAATGAAAAATGATTTTCAGTTTTTAAGAAATCATATTGAACAAGTTTGTCCTCTTACAGAAGAGGAGTGGATATTTGTATCTAGTTATTTTTCTCTTAAAACACTCAAAAAACATCAATTTTTAATTCAAGAAAATCAATTTGTTGAAGAAGAGTATTTAATTGTTTCGGGATTGGTAAAATCTTATGAAATTGATGATAAAGGAAAGGAGCATATCATTCAGTTTGCTAGAGAAGGATATTGGGTAAGTGATTACTATGCCTATCAATTTCAAAAAAAATCTACTTTAAATATAGATTGCATAGAAGAAAGTACATTTTATTGTTTGTCATTAAAGAATAAGGATATTATTCGCAATCAAATTCATAAAATGGCGAATTTTTTTTATATAAAAGCTTCTAGAGGTTATACTTATCTACAACTACGAGTTTTGTCTTTAATGAAAGATTCTGTTGAATATCGTTATCAAAAACTTATC